>NZ_JBCLVN010000048.1:0-21915 GCF_039548315.1 Cellulomonas olei | reverse complement strand
GGCGGCCGGGACCGCCGCCGGGGACGCCGACCGCCCGGGGCGCGGGCACCCCGGCTCCGCGCACCGCGTCACCACGTCGGCCGGTCCCGGCCCGCACGCCGCTGCCGCACCGCCCGCCCACCCCGGCGGCTCCACCCGGCCCCCGGCCCGGACCGGACGCCCCGGCTCCCCGGGACGACCCGCCACCCGGCGCCGCTGGCGCACCCTCGTGACGGCGCTCGCCGTCCTGGCGCTCGTGGCCGTCCCGAGCACGATCGCCTGGCGCGAGTCGCAGCGGGCGGCGGAGGCGCAGGCCCGCGCCGACAGGATCGCGGCGGCCCTGGCCGTCCCCGGGGCCCAGGTGGCCGGCGCCGAGCTGACCACGGGCGGCACGGCGGTGGCGGTCCTCACCGCGGACGGCGCGCTGCTCACCGCGACGGGCGTCGACCAGCCGGGCGACGGGCGCGTCTACCAGCTCTGGGTGATGCGCGACGGCGAGCCCCTGCCCGACGCGACGTCCGCCGCGCCCGGCGGCACGTTCCAGGTCAGCACGGACGCGTGGCGACCGGGCGACGCCCTCGCGCTGACGGTCGAGCCGTCCGGCGGTTCGCAGGCCCCGACGTCGGAACCCGTCGTGGTCCTCGCGGCCACCTGACCCGACCAGCCCGCCCGGACCGCTCGCACCTGACCTGCTCACGCCCGCCCGCCCGACCGCGCCCACTCTCGACCCGACCGACCGCGTCGACGTTGCAGTAGGTGCGGGGTTCCCGCCTGCGAACCCCGCACCTACGGCCATGTCGATGAGCAGCGGACGCGGGACGGGCGCGGGCGCGGGTCCTGCAGGGGCGGGTGGGGCGGGCGTCAGGGGCGGTCGGTGCTGTGCCGCACGTGGGCGTCCCGGCGGCGCGGGACGACCATCGGCGTGCCGGTCTCCGGGTCGGGCACCACGCGCGCGGCCAGCCCGAACACGTCCCGCACCAGCCCGGCCGTGATCACCTCGCCGGGAGCGCCCTGCGCCACCACGCGACCGTCCTGCATCGCGATCACGTGCGTGCCGTACCGGGCCGCCTGGTTGAGGTCGTGCAGCACGGCGACGAGCGTGCGCCCCTCCTCGTGCAGCCGGGCGCACAGGTCCATGACCTCGTACTGGTGGGCGATGTCGAGGAACGTCGTCGGCTCGTCGAGCAGCAGCAGGTCCGTCTCCTGCGCGAGGGCCATCGCCAGCCAGGCGCGCTGGCGCTGCCCGCCGGACAGGTCCGCGACGTCGCGGTCCCGCAGCTCCGTGACCTCCGTGGCGGCCATCGCGGCCTCGACCGCGCGGGCGTCGTCGGCGGACCACTGGCGCAGCAGACCCTGGTGCGGGTAGCGGCCGCGGGCGACGAGGTCGCCGACGGTGATGCCCTCGGGCGCGATGGGGCCCTGCGGCAGCAGCGCGAGCCGGCGGGCGATCGCGCGGCTGCGCAGCGAGCCCATCGGCGCGCCGTCCAGCAGCACCCGGCCCGCGCGGGGCCGCAGCGTGCGGGCGAGCGCCCGCAGCAGGGTGGACTTGCCGCAGCCGTTCGGCCCGATGATCACGGTGAACGACCCGGCGGGCACGGCGACGGTGAGGTCGCGCGCGACCACCAGCCGGTCGTAGGCGAGCGTCACGGCGTCCGTCGCGAGCGGCGGCGGCGCCGGCGTCGACGCCGGTGCGGGTGTGCCGGTCATGCGGTTCCCTTCCTCCACTCGCGCACCAGCAGGTACGCCAGGTACGAGCCGCCGAGCAGCGCGGTGAGCACGCCGACCGGGTACTGCACGCCCCACGGCGCGTGCTGCGCGAGCAGGTCGGCGGCGACGAGCAGCGCGGCGCCCGTGCACGCGGCCGCGACCATGCCGGGCCCGGTGGAGCGGGTGAGCCGCCGGGCGATCTGCGGGGCGGTGAGCGCGATGAACGACACGGGTCCGCAGACGCTGACGGCGGCGGCGGTCAGCGCGACGCCCACCGCGATCGCGAGGCCACGGGTCCGGCCGGGGTCGACGCCGAGGGCGGTGGCGGCGTCGTCCCCCATCTCGACGAGCTGCAGCCGGCGGGTCAGCGCGAGCGCGCACGGCAGCAGCACCGCGAGCGCGATCCCGATGGTCGCGACGTGCTCGGCCCGCCGGGACAGCAGGCTGCCGTTCAGCCACGCCGCGACGGTCTGCGCCTCCTCGGCCGTGGCCCGGGCCAGGGCGAGCTGCACGAACGCCAGGCTCATCGCGCCGACGGCGATGCCCACGACGACCATCCGCAGCGGCGCCCGCACCCCGCGCCCGGCACCGAGCAGCACCACCCCGACGGCCAGCCCGGCGCCCAGCAGGGCACCCACCGGGCCCGGCAGCACCCCGGGCCAGACGAGCGTCGCCGCGGCCGCGCCCGCCGCCGCGCCGGAGCCGAGGCCGATCACGTCGGGGCTGCCGAGCGGGTTGCGCGTGACGCTCTGGAACACGGAGCCCGCCACGCCGAACGCGGCCCCGGCGCCCACGGCGACCCCGAGCCGCGGCGCGCGGTTGGACCACAGCGCCCACTCCTGCGCGCGCGACCCCTGACCGGCGAGCACGGCGGGGAGCTCGGCGGGGCTGATCCCGAGCTCGCCCAGCCAGACCGTGACCACCGCGAGCAGGAGGACGGCGAGCAGCGCGACCGCGCACACGAGGACCGCGCGACGGTTCACCCGCACGACCGGTCCGCGCCGGCCCGCGGCCGCCCCGGCGCGGGCCGGATCCGTGGGCGCCGCCGGCGCTCCCGCGGTCCCCGTCCCGGTCACAGCCCGACCCTCCCCCGCCGCACCGCCGCCACGAGGAACGGCGCCCCCAGGAACGCGGTCACCACCCCGACCATCAGCTCCCCCGGCCGCGCCACGACCCGGCCCACGACGTCCGCCCCGAGCAGCAGCACCGGGCCGAGCAGGGCCGCGTACGGCAGCAGCCACCGGTGGTCGGCGCCGGTGAACGTCCGCACCGTCAGCGGCACCGCGAGCCCGACGAACGCCACCGGCCCGACCGCGGCCACCGACGCCGCCGCGAGCACCGTGGCGGCGGCCCCCGCGAGCAGGCGCGTCCGCCCGGCGCTGAGCCCGAGCGCCGTCGCCGTCTCGTCCCCCAGCGCCAGGGCGTTGAGCGGCCGCGCGAGCAGCAGCGCCAGCACCAGCCCGGCGACGACGTACGGCAGCACCAGCCCGACCGTGCCGTCGGGCCGCCCGGCCAGCGAGCCGATGACCCAGAACCGGTAGGTCGTGAACACGTCGGTGTCGGCCAGCGTGATCGCCTGCACCAGCGCGAGCAGCACGGCACCGACGGCCGACCCGGCGAGCACGAGCCGCACCGGCGTCGCCCGGCCGCCCGGCCCTCCGGACCCGATGACGTACACCGCGACCGTGGCCAGCACGGCGCCGGGCAGCGCCGCCCACACCGAGCGCCCGGCGGTCCCGCCGGCGAGCGCCGTCACGACGACCACGGAGGCGGACGCGCCGGCGTTCACGCCGAGCAGGCCCGGGTCGCCGAGCGGGTTGCGGGTCAGTCCCTGGATCACGGCGCCGGACACCGCGAGCGCCGCGCCGGCGAGCAGCCCGAGCGCCGTGCGGGACAGCCGCGACTGCACGACCGCCGAGGTGTACCCGTCGTCCGGGCGGAGCCACGCGGACCACACGTCGCCGAGCGGCACCTGCTTGGACCCGACGGCGACGCTCAGCCCGCACGCGAGCACCAGCAGGCCGGCGGCGACGAGCAGCCCGGCGGCCAGCGCCCACGTACGCGACCGCGAGCCCCGCGCGGTGCTGCGCGGGGCTCGCGGGGCGGTGACGTCGGCGGTCACGCGCGGGCACCGGGGTGCTCGTCCGGGCCGGGTCGGCGGCTGGTCAGCTCCCGGTCACCTTCGCGACGACCTCCTCGATCTGCGGGACGTACGCGTCGAGGGCGTACGGCACGCTCAGCGGGTCGGCGACGGTGACCGCCATGCCGAGCTGCCGGTCGATCATCGGCAGGTACGCACCGGACGCGAACGCCGGCATCTGCTGCCACAGCGGCTGCGCCTCGGTGGCGGCCTGCTCGTCCTCGTCGTTGAACCAGGTGAACAGCACGTCCACGTCGTCGAGCCGGTCCGCGTTCTCCAGGCCGAGCGTCGCGTAGAACGAGCCGGGGTCCGGCTCCAGCGAGGCGGCGGACGGCGCGAGCTGCAGGCCGAGGCTCGACAGCAGCGCGACGCGGGTGTCGCCGGGCATGTACACCCCGAGCGAGCCGGCCTGGTCGCCGCCGTAGACGTACGCGTAGGTGACGTCGGCCCACTCGGGGTGCGCTTGCGCGACCTCGTCGTAGGCGGCCTGGATGCCGTCGACCAGCTCGTCGCCCCGCTCCGGGACGCCCAGCGCCTGCGCCGCGATCGTGATCTGGTCCTCGACGGAGGTCGCCCACGCGTCACCCGGGTAGGCCACCACGGGCGCGAAGTCGGAGAGCTGGTCGAACGTGGCCTGGTCGATGCCGGACTGCGTCGCGAGGATCAGGTCGGGCTCGAGCGCGATGACGGCCTCGACGTCGAGCTCCGGGTACATCGTGATGGTCTCGGGCAGCTCCTCGCCGGCGTCCTCGACCGCCTCGCGGAACCACGGCTGGTACCCGTCCTCGTCGCCGGCCCAGTCGTCGGACTCGATGCCGACGGGGGTGGTGCCGAGCGAGAACGCGATGTCGGCGGCGCCCCAGCCGAGGGCGACGACGCGCTCGGGGCGCTCGGGGATCGTGGCCTCGCCGAGCGACGACTCGATGGTGACCGGGAACGCACCCTCGGCCGCGGCGGTGTCGCCGGGCGTGCCGGAGTCGTCGGCGGACCCGCCGTCGTCGCCGGAGCAGGCGGTCAGGGCGAGCGCGGCGGCACCGAGCACGGCGACGGCGGTCAGGCCGCGGCGGGCGGCCGGGCGCGGGCGGGACGTGCGAGCGTGCACGAGGGGCTCCGATCGGGGAGGGGCGCCCGCGCCGCCGCTGCGGCGTCGTCGGCGCCGCGACGATGAGGCGAGCCTAACCTACCTTCGGGCGCCGTCCGGACCGCGGCTCAGAGCGCGAGGGCCCGACCGGTGAGACGCTCGTACGCCTCCAGGTACCGGTCCCGGGTGCGTGCCACCACGTCCGCCGGCAGCGGGGGCGGCGGGGCGTCCGACGCACGGTCCCACCCCGACCCCGGCGACGTCAGCCAGTCGCGCACGTACTGCTTGTCGAAGCTCGGCTGCGCGCGCCCCGGCTCCCACGCGTCCGCCGGCCAGAACCGCGACGAGTCGGGCGTCAGCACCTCGTCGCCGAGCGTGAGCTCCCCCGTCACGAGGTCCCGGCCGAACTCCAGCTTGGTGTCCGCCAGGATGACGCCGCGCCCGCGCGCGATCCCCTCCGCCCGCGCGTAGACCGCGAGCGTGAGGTCACGCAGCCGCTCGGCGAGCTCCCGCCCGACGGTCGCGGCCACCTGGTCCAGCGTGACGTTCTCGTCATGCTCCCCGAGCTCGGCCTTCGTCGCGGGCGTGAACACCGGCGCCGCGAGGCGCGAGCCGTCCACGAGCCCCGCCGGCAGCGCGATGCCGGTCACGGAGCCGGACTCCCGGTACTCCGCGAGGCCCGAGCCCGTGAGGTAGCCGCGCGCCACGCACTCGACCGGCACCATGTCGAGCCGGCGGCACAGCATCGCCCGCCCGAGCACCGGCTCCGGCACGTCGGGGGCGTCGGCCGTGACCACGTGGTTCGGCACCAGGTCGGCGAGCTGCTCGAACCACCACAGGCTGAGCTGCGTGAGCACGACGCCCTTGCCGGGGATCCCCGGCTCGAGCACCTCGTCGTAGGCGCTCACCCGGTCGCTCGCGACGACCAGCACGACGTCGCCGTGCCGCTCCGCGACGTCCGCCCCCGCCTCCTGGGTGGTGTCGGGGACGTAGAGGTCACGGACCTTGCCGGAGTACGTGTGCGTCCAGCCGGGGAGCGTGGGAGCGGTCATGCGTCCATCCTGCCGCAGCCCGTCGGGGTCGCGCGGCGGGCGTCCGGGCTCAGGCACCGGCGGCCGCCCGCGCGATGTCGGTGCGGTGGTGGGAGCCGTCCAGGCGGATGCGGCCGACGCCCGCGTAGGCCGCGTCCCGGGCCGCCGCGAGGTCCGGCCCCGTGCCGACGACGGAGAGCACCCGGCCCCCGGCGGACAGCACCGCGCCGTCCGCGCCGGCCGCGGTGCCGGCGTGCAGCACGTCCACACCCGGCAGCGCGGCGGCGTCGGCGAGCCCCTCGACGACGTCGCCCGTGCGCGGGGCCTCCGGGTAGCCGGACGAGGCGACGACCACCGTCACCGCGGCGTCGTCGCGCCACTCCAGCGGCGGCAGCTCCGCGAGCCGGCCCGTCGCGGCCGCGAGCAGCACGCCCGCGAGCGGGGTCGCGAGGCGCGCGAGGACGACCTGCGTCTCCGGGTCGCCGAAGCGCGCGTTGAACTCGACCACCCGGGTGCCGCGGCTCGTCAGCGCGAGCCCGCAGTACAGGACCCCCGCGAACGGGGTGCCGCGCCGGGCCATCTCGTCGACGGTCGGCTGCGCGACCTGCGCCACGACCTCCTCGACCAGGCCCTCCGGCGCCCAGGGCAGCGGCGAGTACGCCCCCATGCCGCCGGTGTTCGGGCCGGTGTCCGCGTCGCCGACGCGCTTGAAGTCCTGCGCCGGCACCAGCGGCACCACGTGCGTGCCGTCGGACAGCACGAACAGCGACACCTCGGGGCCGTCCAGGTAGTCCTCGACGACGACGCGCCCGCCGGGCTTCGCGAGGCACGCGAGCGCGTGCGCCAGCGCCGTCGCGCGGTCCTCCGTGACGACGACGCCCTTGCCGGCCGCGAGCCCGTCGTCCTTCACGACGTACGGGGCGCCGAACGTGTCGAGCGCCGCCGCCGCGCGCTCCGGGTCCGTGACGACCACCGGGTCCGCGGTCGGCACGCCGGCGGCGGCCATGACCTCCTTGGCGAAGGCCTTCGACCCCTCCAGGCGCGCCGCCTCGGCGCTCGGGCCGAAGACCGGCACCCCGGCGGCGCGCACGGCGTCGGCCACCCCCGCCACCAGCGGCGCCTCCGGCCCCACGACGACGAGGTCCGCGCCGAGCGACGTCGCGAGCGCCGCCACGGCGTCCCCGTCCAGCGGGTCGACGGCGTGCAGCGCGGCGAGGGCGCCGATGCCCGGGTTGCCCGGGGCGGCGTGCAGCTCGGTGACGGCCGGGTCCTGGGACAGGGCGAGGGCGAGGGCGTGCTCGCGGGCGCCGGTCCCGACGACGAGGATCTTCACGGGCCGACCCTACCGAGCCGCCGCGCGCGGCCGGGTGGACGGACCGCGCCCTGGGACGCGCAGGGTCCGCCGGGCCGCCGTCGCGCGCAGGGTGACCGGGCGGCGGGACGCCCGGGGCAGCAGGTCAGCCCAGCAGGTCGTGGATGCTGACGGTCGCCTCGCGGCCCGGGCCGACGCCCACCGCGGAGATCCGGCAGCCCGAGATCTCCTCGAGGCGCGCCAGGTAGCGCTGCGCGGCCTTCGGCAGGTCGTCGAGCTCGCGGGCGCCCGTGATGTCCTCGGTCCAGCCGTCCAGGTACTCGTAGACCGGCGTCGCGTGGTGGTAGTCGCTCTGGTCGTCCGGCATCTCGTCGAACCGGCGGCCGTCCACGTCGTACGCCACCGCCACCGGGATCGTGTCCCGGCCGGTGAGCACGTCGAGCTTCGTCACCACGAGGTCCGTCAGGCCGTTGATGCGCGAGGAGTACCGCGCGACGACCGCGTCGTACCAGCCGGTGCGGCGCGGGCGGCCCGTCGTGGTGCCGTACTCCCCGCCGGTGCGGCGCAGCCACTCGCCGTCCTCGTCGAACAGCTCCGTGGGGTACGGGCCCTCGCCGACGCGGGTGGTGTACGCCTTCGCGACGCCGACGACCCGGTCGATGCGCGTCGGGCCGATGCCCGAGCCGGTGCACGCGCCGCCGGCCGTCGCGGACGACGACGTGACGAACGGGTACGTGCCGTGGTCGACGTCGAGCATGGTGGCCTGGCCGGCCTCGAACACGAGGGTCTTCCCCGCGTCCAGCGCCTGGTTCAGCACCAGCGGGGTGTCCGCGACGTACGGGTGGAGCCGCTCGGCGAAGCGCAGCAGGTCCTCGACGGTCTCGTCGACCGTGATGGCCCGGCGGTTGTAGACCTTCACGAGCAGGTGGTTCTTCTGGTCGAGCGCGCCCTCGACCTTCTGCCGCAGGATCTTCTCGTCGAACAGGTCCTGGATGCGGATGCCGACGCGGTTGATCTTGTCGGCGTACGCCGGGCCGATGCCGCGGCCGGTGGTGCCGATCTTCCGCTTGCCGAGGAACCGCTCGGTCACCTTGTCGATGGTGCGGTGGTACGGGGCGATGACGTGCGCGGCCGACGACACGAGCAGCCGCTCCGCGGACACGCCCCGGGCCTCGAGCGCGTCGATCTCCGAGAAGAGCACCTCGAGGTCGATGACGACGCCGTTGCCGATGACCGGGACGACGCCGGGCGACAGGATGCCGGACGGCAGCAGGTGCAGGGCGTACTTCTCGCCGCCGACGACGACCGTGTGCCCGGCGTTGTTGCCGCCGTTGAACTTCACGACGTAGTCGATCCGCGAGCCGAGCTGGTCGGTCGCCTTGCCCTTGCCCTCGTCGCCCCACTGGGTCCCGAGCACCACGACGGCCGGCATGTCGATCACACTCCCACCCTGCCCGGCGGCGGCGTCTCCCGGCGGTCTCGACGTCCGGGGCGCTCCAGGCACCGGGCGGCAGGCGACCCAGTACCTCCAAAAGGCTACCGGAGCCGCCCTCCTCCCGCGGGAGCCCACCCCTGGGCCCGTCGGAGCCTCCCACGCGTGATCGTGGTGCTCCGCGGACCACCACGATCCCGCGCGCCCCCCTCCGAGCGCGTTGGGAGCCTCCGAGGGGAGGGAGGTAGAGAGAAGAGGGAGGGGGAGGGGGTCAGCGGAGGGCGCTGATCTCCTCCGGGGAGGTGCCGGAGTCGACGAGGAACTGGGCGCAGCGGTCGGCCTCGTCCTCCTCGTCGATGGCGTCGGCGGCCTCCGCGAGCGCGAGGAGCGCCCGCAGGAACCCCTGGTTCGGCTCGTGGTCGGCGGGGACGGGCCCGCGCCCGCGCCAGCCGGCCCGGCGCAGGGCGTCGAGCCCGCGGTGGTAGCCGGTGCGCGCGTAGGCGTACGCCGCGACCGGGTCGCCCTCGTCGGCGAGCGCGCGCTCGGCGAGCAGCGCCCAGGCGAGCGACGACGTCGGCACCTCGCGGGCGGCGTCGCGGGGGTCGCCGCCCCGGTCGAGCACCGCGCGCGCGTCGGCGTCGGCGCCCTCGGGCAGGCGGGTGGGCTCGGGCTCGAGGAGGTTCGGACCGGTCATGGGCCCAGTGTCGCAGCCACCCGCTCCGCATGCGGTGCCGCGGCGCGGGTGGTTACAGTCGTCCCGCCCCTGCAGGCCCCACGGAGGTCCCCCATGATCGAGATCGCCACCTCGGCGGCGACGACCACGCTCGTCATCGCCGGCGACCTCGACCTCGCCGAGCGCGACCAGTTCCCGGAGATCGCGGCCCGCGTGGTGGGGCTGCGGCGCCAGCTGCTGGTCATCGACATGTGCGGCGTGACGTTCATGGACTCGACGGGCGCGGCGTTCCTCATCTCGCTGGCCGACGCCAGCCGCAAGCGGGGCGGGGCCACGGTGCTGCGCGGCGCGGACCCGCGGGACCTGTTCGTGCTGGAGATCTGCGGGGCGCTCGAGCTGTTCCGCATCGATGCGGACCACCGCTGCGCGGGCGACGAGACGTCCCCCGCGACCGAGGACGCCTCCTCGCCCGCCTGACCGCGCCTCAGGCCGCCGGCACGGTCCGGACACCCGGGCGGTCGACTCCGTCCGCCTGCACGACGACGGCAGGGCTCCGCGTCCCGGGCGCGCCGCCCCGCAGCTCGCCGACCCAGCAGACGTCGCCGCGCTCGATCACCAGTCCGCCTCGGTGACGACGTCGGCAGCCGCCCGACGGAAGTCCTCCGTGCCGGCTCCGGGCTGTCCCGCGTCCGCGATCGCGTCGTCGATGCGTGCCGTCAGGTCGCCGTCGTCAGCCGGGAGCACGACCGCGGTCATGTCGCCGGTCCCGCGGGGCCGTCGGCGCCGGCGGGCCCGGACGGGCGGACCCGCGCCCACACGACCTTCCCGCTGCCCGACGGGCGCCACCCCCAGTCGGCCAGCCGCTCGACGATCCGCATGCCGAACCCGCCGATCCGCCCCGGGTGGCCCTCGGTGGCGACCGGCGGCGTGGGGTTGGAGTCCTCGACCTCGATGCGCAGACCCTCGCCGGTGTCGTGCAGCCGGAGCGTGACGCGACCCCACCCGTGCAGCACGGCGTTGGCGACCAGCTCCGACACCACGAGCTCGGCGTTCGCCGCGTCGCCGAGCTCCCACGCGTGGCTGGTGCGCAGCACGGCGTGACGTGCCCGGGCGATCGACGCGGGCTCGCTGGGGAGCTGCCAGCGCCGGCTGCGGACGTTGCCGCCGTGACCGGACGTGTCGGTGAGGTCGGGGATCCGCACGACGACGACCGCGACGTCGTCCTCGGGGCTGTCCGCGAGCCGCGCGAGCAGCTCCTCGCCGATGCCGGCCGCGTCGACCGCGGTGGCGCCCGCGGCGACCGCGCGCAGCGCCGCGAGACCGTCGAGCAGGGCGCGGTCCCGGCGCTCGATGAGGCCGTCGGTGTAGAAGACCAGGACGTCGCCGGGCAGCAGGTCGGCCCGCGCGGTGCTGCGCGGGCCATGGCCGAACCCGATCAGCGGGCCGCCCGCGCCGTCGAGCAGGACCACCTCGCGGTCCCGCACCAGCAGCGCCGGCAGGTGCCCGGCGCGCGAGTACGCCAGGGACCACGTGGGGCAGCCGCCGTCCGCTCCGCCGCTGCGCGTCAGCGTGGTGAGCACCAGGCCGGCCGACCGCGGGATCCGCATGCCGCCGACCAGGGTGTCGACGCGCTCCAGCACGGGGCCCGGCTCCGTCACCTCGAACGCGTACGCGCGGACCACGGAGCGGAGCTGGCCCATCGCGGCGGCCGCCTCGACGTCGTGGCCCACGACGTCCCCGATGACGACGCCCACCACGTCCGGGGCGATCTGCACGACGTCGTACCAGTCTCCGCCGACCTGCGCGTAGACGACGTTCGGCGCGTAGTACGACCACACGTCGAGCCCGTCGACCTCCGCCTGCTCGGGGAGCATCGCGCGCTGGAGGGTCTCGGCGACCCGGTGCTCGCGCGCGTAGAGCCGGACGTTCTCCATCGCGAGGCCGACCCGCCGGCCGGTCAGCGACAGGATGGTGCGCGTCCGCTCGTCCAGGGCGGACCCGGGCACGCGGTCCTGGCCCGGCGCCGCCTCGCGCGGGACGGCCACCAGCAGGCCGAGCACCCGGTTGCGGCCCGGCAGCGCCAGCACCGCGACGTGCGCGAGCTCCGCGCCGCCGGGGACGCGCGCCCGCAGGTCGGCCGCGAGCCACGCCGACGCCGTGCGCGGGGGGTGGTCGGCCGCGACGTCGAAGTCGATCGCGACGGCGCCCTCGCCCTCGCCGTCCAGCAGCCGCTGCACCGCGTCCGGCACGTCCGACCGGTCCCCGCGGCGCGGCACGAACGGTCCGGGCGCACCGGCGGGCTGGCGGCGCTGCCCCCACGGGACCCGCGTCGTGTCGACGCCGTCCGCCGCGTGCAGGCCGTCGTCGTCCACGTAGAAGCCCGCCCACGCGACCACCCGGGAGGACAGCAGCTCGGCGATGGCCCGCAGGCCGTACGGGTCGTCGAGGTCCATGACCAGGTCCGACACCGTGCCGATGAGCGCGAGGTCCTCGCTCTCCTGCCGGACCACCTCGACCTGGGCGGCGACGGCGGCGTCCCGGTCGACCTCGGCGGTGACGTCGACGAACGCGGCCACCCAGTGCGTCGGCTCCCCGTCGGCGCCGAGCACCGGGGTGACGACGGTCCGCGCCCAGAACCAGTCGCCGCCGGCGCGCCGGAGCCGCAGCAGGGCGGACGTCGACCGCGAGGCCTGCACCGCCTCCCGGAGCCGGCGCAGGCCGGCGGCGTCCTCGGCCGCGAGCGACACGAGCTGCGCCGCGGGGCCGGCGACGTCAGCCGCCGTCAGGCCGGTCAGCTCCGTGAACGCCGGGTTCACCCACACGACGGGCCAGAGCGGCGGCTCCGCGGCCGCGACCAGGACGGGCATCCCCACGGCCTGGCCGATGGCCCTGCCGAGCGCCTCCTGGGTCTCCTCGGCGCGGTCCCCGGGCGCGGAGTTGACCACCACCGCCTCCGATCGTCTAGCGTTCCGGACAGGTTCCGGCGAAGCCACCCACCGGGACGAGCCGACACCGGCACGGTCCGACGACCGCCATCCGGAAGGAAGGGAGCATCGTGCGCGACGGTAACAGCACACCGCCGGGCGGGCTCGCCGGGGACGGGACCTCGCAGGACGCCGCGGCACCGACGGTACCCGCCGCCCGGGACGCCGCCGGGGAGCCGGGGTCCGTGCACGTCATCCTGTCGCCCGACAGGACCACGATCGTGCTGTCCGGCGAGGTCGACGCCGACCTCGGGGCCGACCTGGCGCAGGCCGGCACGGACGCGGAGCAGGCCGGCCTGCCGATCGAGGTCGACGCGCACCACGTGACGTTCATGGACTCCTCGGGCGTCGCGTTCCTGGCGCGGCTCGCGATGCGCACGCCGCACCGCGTCCGGCTGCTGCACGTGCCGCCGACGGTGGAGTTCCTGCTCGAGGTGACGCGCATCGGCGAGCTGCTGGACGTCGTCGACGACGCTCCCCCGGCGGGCTGACCGCCGCGGCTCCCGCACGGCGCGCCCCACGACGCACGAGGGCCCGGTCACCGTCACGGTGACCGGGCCCTCGTCGTCGCGCCGGGGCGCGGGAGGCGTCGGCCTCAGCGCATGCGCTGGCCCGCCGAGCGCAGCTGCTGCGCGGCCTCGACGATGCGGGCGGCCATGCCGGCCTCGGCCAGCTTGCCCCAGGCGCGCGGGTCGTAGGCCTTCTTGTTGCCCACCTCGCCGTCGACCTTGAGGACGCCGTCGTAGTTGGTGAACATGTGGCCGACCACGGGGCGCGTGAACGCGTACTGGGTGTCGGTGTCGATGTTCATCTTGATGACGCCGTTGTCGACCGCCTCGGCGATCTCCGCGGCCGTGGAGCCCGAGCCGCCGTGGAACACGAGGTCGAACGGGTTCTCCTTGCCGATCTCCGCGCCGACGGCCTTCTGGATGTCCGCGAGGATCGACGGGCGCAGCTTGACGGCACCCGGCTTGTACACGCCGTGCACGTTGCCGAAGGTCAGCGCCGTCAGGTAGCGGCCCTTCTCGCCGGCGCCGAGCGCGCGGACCGTCGCCAGGCCGTCCTCGGCCGTGGTGTAGAGCTTCTCGTTGATCTCGGCCTCGTGGCCGTCCTCCTCGCCGCCCACGACGCCGACCTCGATCTCGAGGATGGTGCGCGCGGCCTGCGACAGCTCGAGCAGCTCGGCCGCGATGACGAGGTTCTCGTCCAGCGGGATGTCGGAGCCGTCGAACATGTGCGACTGGAAGGTCGGGTTCTTGCCGGCCTTGACCTCCTCGGCCTCGAGGGCCAGGAGCGGGCGGACCCAGGAGTCCAGGTTCTTCTTGACGCAGTGGTCGGTGTGCAGGGCGACCGTGATGCCGTAGCCCTTGGCGACCTCGGTGGCGTACGCGGCGAGCGCGCGGGTGCCGGAGACGCGGTCCTTCACCGTGGAGCCCGACGCGTACTCGGCGCCGCCGACCGACACCTGGAGGATGCCGTCCGACTCCGCCTCGGCGAAGCCCTGCAGCGCGGCGGTGACGGTCTGGGAGGAGGTGACGTTGACGGCCGGGTAGGCGAACTTGCCCGCCTTCGCCCGGTCGATCATCTCGGCGTACACCTCGGGGGTGGCGATGGCCATCGCAGCAGCTCCAAAGAAAGTGGGGTTCGCTATCGCACCAAGTCTGGCACGTCCCCGGACCGACCCGTCCGGGACGTCCTGCCCACGGGACGCCCGCCCCGCCCCCGGCCGGGTCGGGGCGGGCGCGTCAGGGGCGGGTGCCTCAGGGGCGGGCGCGTCAGGGGCCGGGGCGGTAGAGGTCGGCCTCGAACCGGTAGGCGTCCCCGCGGTAGTGGTTGACGCCGACGAGCACGGGGGCGCCGTCGGCGGTGTACGCGACCTCGCGCCCGACGAGCACGGGTGCCCCGACGGTCGTGCCGAGGAGCGCGGCGAGGCGGTCGTCGGCGGCGTCCGCCTGCACGGAGTACGCGGACCGGTGGATGGCGATCCCGCACCGGGTGCGCAGCTCCTCGTAGAGCGAGCGGTCGGTCAGGTCGGCGTCGACCAGGGCGGCCGCGCGGTCGCGCGGGACGACGACGACGTCGTAGCAGACGGGGACGCCGTCCATGCCGCGCAGCCGGTCGAGCTGCAGCACCGGGGAGGCGGGCGCGACGGCGAGCCGGTCGGCCTCCTCGAACGTGGCGGGGCGCACCTCCTGGCGCAGCACGCGCGAGCTCGGCCGCAGCCCGCGGGAGCGCGCCATCTCGGTGAACGACTGCAGGGTGCTGGGCGGCTCCCCGATGACCTGGCGCGGCACGAACCAGCCGCGCTGCGCGGACCGCTCGACGGCGCCGTCCTCCTCGAGCGCCGCGAGCGCCTGGCGCAGCGTGGTCCGGCTGACGCCGAGCCGGGTGGACAGCTCGCGCTCGCCGGGGAGCCGCGAGCCCGGGGCGTAGCGCCCCAGGCGCAGGTCCTCCGTGAGCCGCTCGTGCACCGCCTGGACGGCCCCCTGGGTGATCATGCGGGCACGCTACCAGTCGCACCGACTTTCATACCAGTACCGAGTTTTGGTCTATTGCTGGACCAACTGGTCCTCCCGCTGCTAGCGTCGTCGGCACGGGCCTCCGGCGACGACGCCACCCGGGAACCCACCCCGGTCCACGGCCCCCGCAGCGCACATCGGAGTGACACATGAAGGAGCACCGTGCCCGGTTGGTCCTCGGCACGACCGCTGTCCTGAGCCTGCTCGCCGTCGCGGGCTGCACCCCCGGCGGCAGCAGCACGACCGACGACTCCTCCACCGCCGCCGTCTCGGACGACGTCGCCGCCGCCGGCGACGTGACCCTGCGGCTCAGCGACTTCTGGGGCTCGGCCGAGGGCGAGTGGATCGACGCGATGATCGAGCAGTTCGAGGCCGAGTACCCGAACGTGACGATCGACCGCACCACCGAGGACTGGGGCCAGCTGACCTCGACCCTGAACCTGCAGCTCCAGGACCCGGACGGGCCCGACATCGCGTCGGCGAACAACGGCTGGCAGTCCCTCGGGACGCTGGCGCGCGGCAACCTCGTGCGCAACCTCGACGACTACGCCGAGCTGTACGGCTGGGACGACGAGGTGCCGACGACCATCGCCCGGCAGAACCAGTTCACGACCGACTTCACGACCATCGGCAGCGGGTCCTGGTTCGCCACGCCGCTGGCCCGCGGGTCGCTCATCGGCCTGTACTACAACGTCGAGAAGCTCGACGCGCTCGGCCTCGAGCCGCCGCAGACGCTCGACGACCTGGAGGCGGCCGCCGCTGCCGCCGCGGACGCCGGCGAGATCCCGTTCGCCTACGGCAGCGTGGACGGCGGCACCGCGGTGCTGCTCGGCGTGCAGGCGATGCTGGCCGACAAGGACGCCCTGAACGACTTCATCTACGACGACCCCGACGTCACCGCCGCGGACACCTCGCTGACCGAGGCGGCGACCACCATCAAGGCCTGGGCGGACTCCGGCTGGTTCACGCCGTCGTACGAGGGCATCGACTACCAGACGGCCGTCGCGAACTTCCTCGACGGGCAGGGCGTCTTCCGGTTCGAGTACACCGGCTCGCTCGGGCTGTCCGGAGACCAGCTGAACCAGTTCGGGTACGTCCAGCTCGCGCAGGACTCCGGGGAGACGGTCGGCGTCGGCGCCGCTCCCGGCGCGATGGTGATCTCCAGCTCGTGCGAGCACCCGGACGTCGCCGCGGCGTTCCTCGACCACCTGATGTCCGCCGAGGGCAGCCAGACGGCCGTCGACATGGGCCTGGTGCCGATGCTCAACACCGACGTGACGCTGCCCGACGACGCGCTGAGCCTGCAGGGCGAGGCCACGGCCACCCAGACGCTCGACGCCGACGACGGCTACGTGCCCTACATCGACTGGGCCAGCCCGACGCTGCTCGACACCATCACGCAGAACATGCAGCTGCTCTACGCGGGCAAGGTGACGCCTCAGCAGCTCACCGACGCGGTCGAGGCGGACCGGACGGCCTTCCTCGAGGAGCTCGGGCAGGACTCGTGACCGCCACCGGGACGCGCCCGCCCGCGGGCCTGCCCGGCACCCCGTCCCGGCCGGCACGCGCCGGCCGGGCGGGGGCCCCGCGCCGGCCGTCCGCGAGGCGCCGGCGGAGCCGCTGGATCGGGCTCGGGTTCGCCGCACCCGGGCTGCTGCTCTACGGGTACGTGGTGCTGGTGCCGCTGCTGCAGTCCGTCCAGTACTCGTTCTTCCGCTGGGACGGCGTGACGCAGGCGGTCTGGGTCGGGTTCGACAACTACACCCGGTTCCTCACCGACCCGGAGCTGCGCTCGACGTTCGGGCACGTGCTCGTGCTCGTCGCGTTCTTCTCGGTGCTGCCCATCGCGCTCGGGCTGCTGTCCGCCGCGCTGCTCACGCGGACCCGGCTGCCCGGCATGGCGGCGTTCCGGTGGATCTACTTCCTGCCGCAGGTGATGACCAGCATCGTCATCGCCCTGGTGTTCAAGCGGATCTACGCCCCCGAGGGGCCGCTGAACGAGGCGCTGCGGGCGGTCGGGCTCGGGTCGCTGGCCCGCAGCTGGCTCGGGGACTTCACGTGGGCGCTGCCCGCGCTCGGCCTCATCGGCACCTGGGCCGGCTTCGGGTTCTGCATGGTGCTGTTCATCTCCGGCGCGTCCTCCATCCCGCCCGAGCTGTACGAGGCCGCCCGCATGGACGGCGCCGGGCCGGTCCGGGAGTTCTTCGCCGTCACGCTGCCCGGGCTGCGCGGCCAGCTCGCGGTCGCGCTGACGCTCACCATCACCGGCGCCCTGCGCACGTTCGACCTGGTCTGGATCACCACCCGCGGCGGTCCCGGGACGTCGACGCTGACGCCCGCGGTCGCGCTCTACCGGGCCGCGTTCCAGAACCCCCAGGTCGGGCAGGCCGCCGCGATCGGCGTCGTCATGGCGCTGCTGTGCCTGCTCATCGCGCTGACCATCACCCGGCTGTCGGAGAAGGAGTGAGGTGCCCGCCGTGATCTCCCGCACCGAACGCGTGGTCAACTACACCGTCCTGGTCGCGCTCGCCGCGGCCGTGCTGGTGCCCGTCGGCTACTTCGTCCTCGCGGCCGTCAGCCCCGACCGGGCCGGCCGCCCCGCCCTCGGCGACCTGCGCTGGGAGAACTTCGCGACCGCCTGGCGCAGCGCGGACTTCTCGCGCTCCATGACCGTGTCGCTGACCATCACCGTGGTCGTCGTCGTGGTCGGCGTGCTGCTCGCGCTGCTCGGCGGCTACGGGTTCGGGGTGCTCGGCGTCGTCGGCGAGAAGGCCCTGTTCCCCGTCGTGCTGCTCGGCATGATGATCTCGCTCGAGGCGATCATCGTGCCGCTGTACTACCAGTTCCGGCCCCTCGGCCTGACGAACTCGGTCCCCGGCATCATCCTCATCCACCTGGGCACCGGCGTGCCCTTCGGCGTGTTCTGGATGCGCGCCGCGTTCCGGGCGCTGCCGCGGTCGCTGTTCGAGTCGGCCGAGCTCGACGGCGCCGGCCCGCTGCGGATGCTGTCGCGCGTGGCCCTGCCGCTCATCCGGCCGGCCGTCTACACGCTGGTGCTGCTGAGCTTCATGTGGACGTGGAACGACTACTTCCTGTCGCTGGTGTTCCTGCACGGCGACAACCAGACCGCGACGGTCGCGCTCGGCGTGTTCCAGGGCAAGCACGTCACCGAGATCAACCTCATGGCTGCCGGCGGCCTGCTGGTCGCCGCCCCGGTGCTCGTGCTCTACGTCTTCTTCCAGCGCAAGTTCATCGCCGGGATGCTCGCCGGCGCGCTCAAGGAGTGAGCGCGCCGCCCGGGTCCGCCCGCCACCCAGCCGCACCCCCATCCGCACGACCCCACGGAGCCGAAGTGTCGACCACCCCCCTCGTCCTGCCGGACGCCGCCGCCGTCGGGCGGCACGTCGCCGAGCTCGTCCTGGACCGCCTCGCCGCGGCGCCCGACGACGACCGCCCGTTCCTGCTGGGCTGCCCGAGCGGGCGCTCCGCGGAGCCGGCCTACCGCACCCTGCCCGAGCTCGTCCGCGAGCGCGGCGACGTCGACCTGTCGCGGCTGGTCGTCGTCATGATGGACGACTACGTGGTCGAGACGGCCGACGGCCGCCTGGAGCGCGTCGACCCCGCGCTGTCCTACAGCTGCCTCGGGTACGCGCGCCGGGAGATCCACGAGCCGCTCGTCGCGGCGGCCCGCGCCGCCGGCACGCCCGGGCCGCGCGAGCTGTGGATCCCCGACCCGGCGGACCCCGACGCCTACGACACGCGCATCGCGGAGGCCGGCGGGATCGACCTGTTCCTGCTGGCGTCCGGGGCGAGCGACGGCCACATCGCGCTGAACCAGCCCGGGACCCCCCGCCACGCCCGCACGCACGTCGCGCGGCTCGGCGAGGCGACCCGGCAGGACAACATGGGGACGTTCCCCGAGCTCGTGTCCCTCGACCTGGTCCCCCGCCTCGGCATCACCGTGGGCGTCGGGACCATCGCCGACCTGTCCCGCGAGGTGGTGATGATCGTGACGGGCGAGCACAAGCAGGACACGTTCCGCCGCCTGGTCGCCGCCGACGCCTACGACCCGCAGTGGCCCGCGACCGTGCTGACCGAGTGCCCGCGGGCGTCGATGGTCGCGGACGCCGCGGCCGCCTCCCTCCCCGCGGAGGCCGCGCTGCCCGGCGCGGTCTGACGCCGCGCGACCGCGGACCCCCACCCCCTCCCGACCCCCGTCCGGCCGCCCGGCCGGGCACCCCTCCCGACAAGGACGGACATGGCTGCGATCAAGCTCGTGTACATCGGCGGAGGGTCCTCGCGCGCCGCGGGGACCATGGCCTCGTTCCTCTGGCACGGCAAGGAGTTCGCCGGCTCCCACGTGGTGCTGCAGGACCTCGACGCGGACCGGCTGGCCGTCGTCGAGCGCATCGCCCGCCGCATCGCCGAGGCGCAGGGCCTGGACATCACGATCTCCTCCACCACGGACCGCCGCGCCGCGCTCACCGACGCCGACGCCGTGCTGTCGAGCTTCCGCCCCGGCGACTTCGCCGCGCGGGCGCTCGACGAGCGGATCCCCCTCAAGCACGGCGTGATCGGCCAGGAGACGCAGGGGCCGGGCGGGTTCTTCATGGCGCTGCGCTCGATCACCGAGTTCCAGGGGATCGTCGAGGACATCCGCGCGGTCGCGCCCCGGGCGGTGCTGTTCAACTACACCAACCCGGTCAACATCGTGTCGCAGGCCGTGTCGCGGTTCACCGACGTGCCGATCTGGTCCATGTGCGAGGGTCCGATCACGTTCCCCGGCACCGTGCTGCGGGCCGCGGGCCTCGACCCCGCCCGCGCCGAGGTCACGATGGCCGGCGTGAACCACAACTGCTGGTCGACCGAGCACCTGTACGACGGCCAGGACGTGATGCCCCTGCTCGACGCCGCGTGGGCCGAGCGCCGGGACGACCCGGCGCTCGGGACGTTCGAGAAGCGGATGCTGCGCCTGGCGGTCGCGATGCGGTCCCTGCCGGCCGACTACTTCCAGTACTACTACTACAAGGAGGAGGTGCTGCGGGAGCTGCAGGGCGCCCGCACCACCCGCGCCGAGGACCTGCTCGCGGCGCTGCCCGGGTACTGGGAGCACTACGCCGAGCAGGCGCAGGCCGAGGTGCCGGACCTCGACCCGTCGCGCTCGCGCGGCGGCATCCACGAGCTGGAGCTGGCCATCGACGTCATGAGCGCCTTCTACAACGACACGGGCGCGCGGCTGCCGGTGAACCTGCCGAACACCGGCGGGGCGCTGCCGGGCTTCGACGACGACGTGGTGGTCGAGATGTGGTGCACGGTCGACGCGGCGGGGGTCCACCCCGAGAAGCAGCGCCCGCTCCCCCACGCCGTGCGCGGCCTGGTGCAGCAGCTCGCGGAGTACCAGTACCTGGCGGCGGAGGCCGCGTGGCACGGCACCCGCGCCGACGGCGTGCGGGCGCTGACGGCCAACCCGCTGGTGCCGACGCTCGCGGTCGCGGAGGAGCTGTACGACGAGATGGCGTGGGCGCACCGGGCGTACCTGCCGGAGCGGCTGCTGCGGTGACCGGCGCCGTCCCCGCCGGTGCCGCCACGGGGCCCGCGGGGCCCGCGTTCCTCGCGGTGGACGGCGGCAACTCCAAGACGCTGGCCGTGGTCGTGGACGCCGGCGGGCGCGTCCTCGGCCGCGGCCGGGGCGGGCGCGGCGACATCTACGGGGCGCCGACGGTGCCGGAGGCGGTCGACGCCGTGCTCGGCGCCGTGCGGGCCGCGCTCGCGGAGGCGGGCGTCGCACCGGCGGACCTGCGCGCCTCGGCGTTCCGGCTCGCCGGCGTGGACTGGCCGGAGGACGCGGCGCTGTGGGACGAGCGGCTCACCGCCGGGCTGCCGGGCCTCGGCGCGCGGTCGATCAAGAACGACGGGTTCGCCTCGCTCCGGCTGGTCGACGGCACCGGCGTCGGGCTCAGCATCACCGTGGGGACCGGCCCGGCCCTCGCCGCCCGCGCGCCCGACGGCACCGAGGAGTGCTCGGGCATGTTCGTGTTCCACGACCTCGGCGGCGCCGGGCTGGGCAACAGCGGGCTGACGGCCGTCCACCTCGCGTGGATGGGGCTCGGACCGCGGACGGCCCTCACCCCGGCGCTGCTCGAGCTGTACGGGGCGGCGGACGGGCACGACCTGCGGCACCGCTTCACCCGGCGGTTCGGCGCGCTGCCCGAGACCGAGCGGTGGCGGGCGGCGCGCGTCGTGCTCGCAGCCGCGTCCGACGGCGACCCGGTGGCCGCGGGCATCGTCGAGCAGCAGGCGCGGGCGTTCGTCGGCTACGCGCAGTGGACCGCGCGGCGCGTCGGGGTGGACCTCGCCTCCGGGGAGCTGCCGGTGCTGCTCAACGGGTCCGTCGTCACCTCCGAGCACCCCGCGATGCGGGACGCGCTGCTCGCCGGGCTCGCCGAGGCGGCACCGGCGGCGACGGTGGCCGTCGCCACCGCTCCCCCGCTCACGGGCGTGGTGCTCGACGCGCTGGCGGAGGGCGGCGTCGCCGCGGGCCCCGCGCTGCTCGGCCGGGTCGCGCACCCGCCCGAGTTCCTGCACACCTGACCCTCCGGGAGGAGACCGCATGACCACCGACGCCACGGGGACGCCCGACGGGTCCGCCCCGCCGACCCCCGCGCAGCGCGCCGGGCTGCTCGTCGGCGACGGGGACTTCTGGACCCGCGCCGTGCCGGAGGCCGGCGTGCCGTCGGTCGAGCTCGGCGACGGCCCGCACGGGCTGCGGCGCGAGACCGGCCGCCCCATGGTGTGGGAGCCCGCCACCTGCTTCCCCACCGGCTCGGCCCTGGCCGCCACCTGGGACACCGACCTGGTGCAGCGGGTCGGGGCGGCGCTCGGGCGCGAGGCCGCGGCGCTCGGCGTCGGCGTGCTGCTCGGCCCGGGCGTGAACATCAAGCGCACCCCGCTGTGCGGGCGGAACTTCGAGTACTTCTCGGAGGACCCGCGGCTGGCCGGCGAGCTCGGCGTCGCGTACGTGCGCGGGGTGCAGTCCGAGGGCGTCGGCGCGTGCGTG
>NZ_JBCLVN010000047.1:0-38389 GCF_039548315.1 Cellulomonas olei | reverse complement strand
TCTCGGAGGACCCGCGGCTGGCCGGCGAGCTCGGCGTCGCGTACGTGCGCGGGGTGCAGTCCGAGGGCGTCGGCGCGTGCGTGAAGCACTTCGCGGCGAACAACCAGGAGACCGCCCGCACCCGGATCTCGGTGGAGGTGGACGAGCGGACGCTGCGGGAGATCTACCTGCCGGCGTTCGAGCGCGTCGTCACGCAGGCGACACCGTGGACGGTCATGGCCGCGTACAACCGGCTCGGCGGGGTGCCGCTGACCGAGCACCGCCGGCTGCTCACCACCGTGCTGCGCGAGGAGTGGGGCTTCGAGGGCGTCGTCGTGTCGGACTGGGACGCCGTGCGCGACCCCGTCGCCGTGGTGCGCGCCGGGCTGGACCTGCAGATGCCGGGCGCGGACCGCGCGGCGACCGTGCGCCGGCTCCTGGAGGCCGTGGCGTCCGGCGCGCTCGACCAGGAGGCGGTCGACACCGCCGCCGGCCGGGTGGCGGCGCTCGCCCGGCGCGCCCGGCCCGCGGCACGCCCCGCCTGGGCGGACGGCGGGCCGCCCGACGACGTGCCGCCGGGCGGACGGCTGGACGCCGCGCTGGTGGACCGGCACCACGCCCTCGCCCGGGAGGCCGCAGCCGGCGCGCTCACCCTGCTGCGCAACGACGGCGTGCTGCCGCTGGACCCGGCGCGCGGCACCGTCGCCGTCGTCGGCGCGTACGCCCGCTCCCCGCGGCTGCAGGGCGGCGGCTCCGCCGGCGTGGACCCGACGCGCGTGGACGCCCCACTCGACCTGCTGCGCGCCGCGTACGGGGACCGCCTACGCTACGCGGACGGCTACCGGCACGCGCCGCTGAACGCCTACCAGGACGTGCCGGGCGAGTTCCAGGGCGTCGGCGGGCCGGACGCGGAGCGGCCGCGGGCGGAGCGGGCGGCGCGGGAACGGGCCGCCCGCGACGGGGTCGCCGCCGGGACGTCCGGCGGCGCGGCGGAGGCGGGCGGGTCGGCTGCCGCCCGCGCGGCGGCCACCGGGACCGACCCCGCGGACCCGTCGACGTCCGCAGGCGTCGACGCCGACACCGAGCGCCTCGTGGACGAGGCCGTGGCGACCGCCCGCGGCGCCGACGTGGTGCTCGCGTTCGTCGGCCTGCCGCTGTCCCACGAGGTGGAGGCCGCCGACCGCCGCACCCTGGCCCTCCCGCCGGAGCAGGTGCTGCTGCTGGAGCGGCTCGCCGACCTCGGGGCGCCCGTGGTCGTCGTGCTGTCTGCAGGCTCCGCGGTGACCACCGACCCGTGGGACGACCGGGTCGCGGCCGTGCTGGACACCTGGCTCGCCGGGCAGGCGGGCGCGGGCGCGCTCGTCGACGTGCTGCTCGGGCGCGCGGACCCGGGCGGCCGCACCGCCGAGACCTTCCCGCTGGCGCTGGCCGACACCCCGGGGTTCGTCACGTTCCCCGGCGAGCGCGGGCGCGTCGTCTACGGCGAGGGCGTCTTCGTCGGCTACCGCTGGTACGACGCGCTGGGGCGGGACGTCCGCTACCCGTTCGGCCACGGCCTGTCGTACACGACGTTCGCGTACCACGACCTCGACGTCGAGGTGCTCGACGCCGCGGCTGGCCGGGTCGCCGTCTCGGTCACCGTGACCAACACCGGCCGGCGCGCGGGGCACGAGGTGGTGCAGCTCTACGTCGGGGACCCGGAGGCCGCCGTGCACCGGCCGGCGCGGGAGCTGCGCGGGTTCGCCAAGGTCACGCTCGACCCCGGCGCGTCGCAGCGCGTGCGCCTGGAGCTGGAGAGCCGCGACTTCGCGTGGTTCGACCAGGTCGCCGGGGCGTGGCGGCGCGAGGGCGGCCGGTTCGTCGTCGAGGTCGGCGCGTCGTCCCGGGACATCCGGGTCCGCACCGAGCTGGACCTGCCCGACGACCCGGACCTGCCGCCGCTGGTCCCGGACTCCGCGCTCGACGGGCCGCCGTCGAGCCGGTTCACGGCGGGGCACGCCGGCCCCGCCGCCTGACCGCCGGGGCGGGGGCGACGCAGCGCCCTCACCCCGGCGGCGGTCCCGCGTGCCGCACCGCCCACGCGTGCATCGCGATGGCGGCGGCGGCCCCGGCGTTCATCGACCGCGTGGACCCGTACTGGTCGATGTGCAGCACCGCCTCCGCGCCCGCGCGCGCCTGCGGCGACAGCCCCGCGGACTCCTGCCCGAACAGCAGCACGCACGCGCGCGGCAGCGGGTACCCGTCCAGCGGCACCGAGCCCGGCACGTTGTCCACCCCGAGCACCGGCAGCGCCGCCCCGTCGCGCCCGGCCGTCCGCGCCCAGGCGAGCAGGTGCTCGACGTCCGGGTGGTGGTGCACGTGCAGGTACCGGTCCGTCACCATCGCGCCGCGCCGGTTCCACCGCCGCCGGCCGACCACGTGCACCCCCGCGACGTTGAACGCGTTGGCCGTGCGCACCACCGACCCGATGTTGAGGTCGTGCGCCCAGTTCTCGATCGCCACGTGCAGCGGGTGCCGCCGGGTGTCGAGATCGGCGACGACCGCCTCGACGGTCCAGTAGCGGTAGCGGTCGACGACGTTGCGGCGGTCGCCGTGCGCGAGCAGCTCCGGGTCGTAGCGCGGGTCGGCGGGCCAGGCCGCGGGGCCGCCGGGCCACGGACCCACGCCGGGCAGGTCCGCGTCGTCGCGCCCCGGGTCGGCGCCGGTGCCGGGCCCCGGGTCGGCGCCGGGGCCGAGGTCGGCGGGGTCAGGGCCGGCGGGGTCGGGGTCGGCGGGCGGCTGCGCGGTCACCCGCCCATCCTGCCGCGGACGGCGTTTGACCAGGCCACCGGACCGCGAGGACGATCGGGCGCCGTGCACCTGGACACCGCCGTGACCGACGCCTGGCTGCGCACGGGCCGGCTGCCGAACCCGGACGCCGCCGGCGCGTGGCCGCTGCGCGTGGCGGCGGGCGACGACGAGCCCCCCGCGCCCGCCGAGGAGCCCGACGCGGGGCTGGCGCCGCAGGTCCGCGCGGCGCTCGAGGCCGTCCGCGGGGCGCTGCACCCGTTCCGCCCGGCGCGACCCACGCTGTGGGACACCGCGCTCCCCGGCTGGCGGGACGCGCTCGGGGCGGCCCGCCTCGCGCTGGTGGTCGGCTGGCCGGCGCCGTACGACGCCGGGGTCCGGCACGACCCGCGGGGGCGGCCGGTGATCGTGCTCGACCTCGTCCGGCTGCTCGCGGCCGCCGGGGAGCCCGGGGCCGTCCCCGACGCCGCGCAGGGGCTGCTCGACCACGAGCTCGCGCACGTCGTCCTCGCCGCGCGCGACCCGCTGCCTGCCGGTGCCCCGTACGCCGACCGCCTGGACCGGGTGGTGTGGGACGAGGGGCTCGCGCACCACCTGGGCACGGGCACGCACCCGCTGGTCGCGCCCGGTGCCGACGGGCGGGACGCGCGGCAGCGGCAGGCGCTCGCGGAGCTGGCGGAGGCGCGGCGCGCCACCGATGACGTCGCCCGGGCGGCGTGGCTGCGCCGGGCCGACGCCGCCGACGGGTTCTGGGAGAAGTACGCGTGCGTCGCCGGGATGCTGGCGTTCGGCGACGCGGAGGACGCGGGCGGCGCCGAGGGCGTGCGCGACCTGGTGGACGCCGGCTGGCGGGGCTTCGCCGACCGGGTGCTCGCGGGCCTCAGCCCAGCGTGACGGTCAGGGCCGCCGCGGCCGTGCGCGCCCGGTCGCGGGCCTCGGCCACGTCCGCGCCGCGGGCCACCGTGACCGCGACGCGCCGGCGTCCCGCGACCGACGGCTTGCCGAACAGCCGCACCTGCGCGGTGGGCACCGCGAGCGCCGCGTCGACGCCGGTGAACTCGGGGACCCCCGTGCCCTCGGCGAGCACCGCGCACGACGCCGACGGCCCGAGCGCCAGCACGTCGCCGGCCGGCAGCCCCAGCACCGCCCGGGCGTGCAGCGCGAACTCCGACAGGTCCTGGGACGCGAGCGTGACCAGCCCGGTGTCGTGCGGGCGGGGCGAGACCTCGGAGAACAGCACCCGGTCGCCGACCACGAACAGCTCGACGCCGAACAACCCCCAGCCGCCGAGCGCCTCCGTGACCGCGGCGGCGACCCGCTGCGCCTCCGCGAGCGTGCCGGGCGGCAGCGGCGCCGGCTGCCAGGACTCGCGGTAGTCGCCGTCCACCTGCACGTGCCCGACGGGCTCGCAGAACGTCGTGCCCCCGGCGTGCCGCACGGTCAGCAGCGTGATCTCGGAGTCGAACGCGACGAACCCCTCGACGATCACCCGCACCGCGGCGTCGTCGGCGGCGGTCGCCCGGCCCCCGGTCTGCGCGGCGCGCCACGCGGCCTCCACGTCCTCGGCCGTGCGCACCACGGACTGGCCCTTGCCGGAGGACGACATGACCGGCTTCACGACGCACGGCAGGCCGACCTCGTCGACCGCCGCGCGCAGGGCGTCCAGGTCGTCGACGAACCGGTAGGGCGACGTCGGCAGCCCCAGCTCCTCGGCGGCGAGCCGCCGGATCCCCTCGCGGTCCATCGTCAGCCGCGTCGCGCGCGCCGTGGGCACCACCCGGACGCCCGTCGCCTCCACGTCGGCGAGCACCTGCGTCGCGATCGCCTCGATCTCCGGCACCACGACGTGCGGGCGCTCGGCGTCCAGCACCGCCCGCAGCGCGTCCGGGTCGAGCATGTCGACCACGTGCGACCGGTGCGCGACCTGCATCGCCGGCGCGTGCGGGTAGCGGTCGACGGCCACCACCTCGACGCCGAGGCGCTGCAGCTCGATCGCGACCTCCTTGCCGAGCTCGCCGGCGCCCAGCAGCAGCGCGCGCGTCGCGCCGGGCGTCAGGGGCGTGCCGAGGGTCACGGGGGCGGCGGTCGCGGTCGCGTCGGGGGTCGTCACGGCCGCCATCCTCCCGCAGCCGCGCGGTCGCGCGCCGGGACCCGCACAGGAACTGCACACCGCACGCCCGCGGGTCCCGCACCGGCGGCCGTACGCTGGGGGCCATGCCTGTGTCGACCGCGCTCGCGGCCATGCTGCCCGCCCTCGGACCCCAGCCCGCCCTGCTGCCGGACTGGCTGGACGCCGAGAACCTGATCTCCTCGTTCGGGTCGTACGCGCTGGTCGGCATCGTCATCGTCGTGTTCATCGAGACGGGGCTGCTGTTCCCGTTCCTGCCGGGCGACTCCCTGCTGTTCACGGCGGGCATGCTCGTCGCGCACCAGGAGCTCGACTTCCCGCTGTGGCTGCTGTGCCTGCTGCTGTTCGGGGCGGCGTTCCTCGGCGACCAGCTCGCGTACTTCATCGGGCACAAGGCCGGCCCGCGGCTGTTCAGCCGGCCGGACTCGAAGATCTTCAAGCAGCAGTACATCGACCAGACGTACAAGTACTTCGACAAGTACGGCGGCCGGACCATCATCGTCGCCCGCTTCGTCCCGATCGTGCGCACGTACGCCCCGGTCGCCGCGGGCGTCGGGAAGATGAGCTACCGCCACTTCGTGTCGTTCAACGTCATCGGCGCGCTGCTGTGGGGCGTGGGCGTCACGCTGCTCGGCTACGTGCTCGGCAACGTCACGTTCGTCAAGGACAACATCGAGGTGCTGCTGGTCCTCATCGTGCTCGTCTCGGTGGTCCCCATCGGCATCGAGGTGCTGCGGGGCCGTCGGGAGGCCCGCCGCAACGCCGCCACCGGCGGCCGCGACCCCCGCTACGACGAGCCGGAGGAGCGCGCCGCCGTCGAGCGCAAGGTGTTCGAGCAGTGACCCGGCCCATCGTGTCCTGGCTGTCCGACATGGACGGCGTGCTGGTGCACGAGGGCGTGGCGCTGCCGGGTGCCGCGGACTTCGTGCGGGCGCTGCGCGACGGCGACCACCGGTTCCTGGTGCTGACGAACAACTCCATCTTCACGCCGCGGGACCTGCGGGCCCGGCTCGCCGCGTCCGGCATCGACCTGGCCGAGGAGTCGCTGTGGACGTCCGCGCTGGCGACGGCGCAGTTCCTCACCGACCAGGTGCCGGGCGGCTCGGCGTACGTCATCGGCGAGGCCGGCCTGACGACCGCCCTGTACGAGGCCGGCTACACGCTGACCTCCGCGGAGCCGGACTTCGTGGTGCTCGGCGAGACCCGCACCTACTCGTTCGAGGCGATCACCCGGGCGATCCGCCTGGTGCAGGGCGGCGCGCGGTTCATCGCGACGAACCCCGACGTCACCGGCCCGAGCGCGGAGGGCGACCTGCCCGCCACCGGCGCGGTCGCCGCCATGATCACCGCGGCCACGGGCCGGCAGCCGTACTTCGTGGGCAAGCCGAACCCGATGATGATCCGCTCCGCGCTCAACCGCATCGACGCCCACTCCGAGACCACCGCGATGATCGGCGACCGCATGGACACCGACGTCGTCGCGGGCATCGAGGCCGGGCTGCGGACGTTCCTGGTGCTCACCGGCTCCACCCGCGCGGAGGACGTCGGCCGCTACCCGTTCCGGCCGACGCGGGTGCTGGACTCGGTGGCGGACCTGGTCCCCCGGGTGCCCGAGTGGGCCGTCGCCGGCGTCTGAGCGCGCCCCCGGCCCGGTGACCGCGACCGACCGGCCCCGTGCCGCGCGCCGCCGCCGGGTGCCGCGGGCCTGGGTGCCGAACCAGCACGGCGCCTGGGCGATGGTCGTCGCCCCGCCCGTGGTCGGCGCCCTGCTCGCCGGTCCGCGCGGGCTGCACGCGCTGCTGCTGGCCGCGTGGCTCGCGGCGTACTGCGCGTACTTCGCGCTCACGCAGTGGCTGCGGTCGGGCCGCCGGCGCCGCTACCGGGACCCCGTGCTCGGGTACGGCGTCGCGACCGCGGTGCTGGGCCTCCCGCTCGTCGCCGCCCAGCCCGCGCTGCTGCGCTGGGCGCCCGCGTTCGCGCTGCTGCTGGGCGCGAGCCTGCGGTACGCGGCGCGACGGGCCGACCGGTCGTACGGGAACGACCTCGTGACGATCACGGCGGCCGCGCTCATGACGGTGGTCGCGGCCGGCCTCCTGGACCGGCCGGAGGGCTGGTGGCCGCCCGGGGCGGACGACCCGCGCGCGCGGACGGCGGCCGGCCTGCTCGCGGCGTACCTGGTCGGCACCGTGCCGTACGTGAAGTCGATGATCCGGGAGCGCGGTCGGCCGGCGACCGCCCGCCTGTCCGCCGGGTACCACGCGGCCCTGCTCGCGGGCGCGGTCGTGCTGGCGGCGGCCGGCCGCCCGGCCGGCGTCGCCGGGGTCGCGCTCGTGGTCGTCGCCGCCGGGCTGCTCGCCCGCGCCGTGCTGCTGCCCCGGCGCGGGCGCGTGCGGCCCGCGGTGGTCGGCGCCGGCGAGGTGGTCGCGACGCTCGCGGTGACGGCCGTGACGCTCGCCGCGGTCTGACCCGCCCGGGCGCCGGGCGCTCAGGCCAGGCCGAGGTCCGCCAGGTCGAACAGGTAGTGGTACGGCACCCCGAGCGCCTCGATCTTCTCGCGCGCGCCGGTCGCGCGGTCGACGATCACCGCGACCCCGCGGACGTCCGCGCCGGCCTCCCGGGCGGCCTCCACCGCGGCGATCGGCGAGGCGCCCGTCGTCGAGGTGTCCTCGAGCACGACCACCGGGCGGCCCGCGATGTCCGGCCCCTCGATGCGGCGCTGCATGCCGTGCGCCTTGGCCTCCTTGCGGACGACGAACGCGTCGAGGTCCTGCCCCCGCGACGCCGCCGCGTGCAGCAGGGCCGTCGCGACGGGGTCGGCGCCGAGCGTCAGGCCGCCGACCGCCTCGACGTCCGCCGTGCCCAGCCCGACCTCCTCCAGCCGGTCGAGCAGCACGTGGCCGACCAGCGGGGCCGCCCGGTGGTGCAGCGTCACGCGCCGCAGGTCGACGTAGTAGTCGGCCTGCCGCCCGGAGGACAGCGTGACCGTGCCGCGCACGACCGCGAGCTCGACGATCAGGTCGCGCAGCTGCTCGCGCGGGGTCGGGGACATCGGGGAGTTCGTCACGCCCGCCAGGGTACCGAGGCGGCCGGGGCGGACCGGCGGGCCGTCCGCGGGTCGTCCCGGTTCAGTCGCGGTCCGGCCGGACGTCGCCCAGGCGGCGCACCACCGAGCGCGGCATGGCCCGCAGCAGGCCCGACGCCACCTGGTAGCGCAGGCTCGGCGTCGAGATGACCGCGCCGCGCCGCACGTCCGCGAGCGCGGTCGCGACCACCCGGTCGGCGGACAGCCACGCGATCTCCGGGTACGACTCCGCCGCGCGCAGCCCGGCGCGGTCGTGGAACTCGGTGTGCGTCAGGCCCGGGCACAGCGCCGTGGCCGTGACGCCCGTGCCCTCGAGCTCGACGGCCAGGCCCTCCGTGAAGGTGCGCACCCAGGCCTTCGCCGCCGCGTACGTGCCGCCGGCGGTGAGCGCCGCCACCGACGCGACGTTGAGGATCGCGCCGCGGCCGCGCTCCGTCATCGCCCCCGCGGCGGCGTGGGACAGGACGAGCACGGCGCGCACCATGAGGTCGAGCGCCGCCTCCTCGCGCGCCAGGTCGCCGCCGACGAACCGCTGCCCGATCCCCCGGCCCGCGTTGTTCACGAGCAGCCCGACGGGCCGCTCGGTCGCCCGCAGCCGCTCCGCCACGCGCTCGACGTCCGCGCGGTCCGTGAGGTCGGCCGTCAGCACCTCGGCGTGGACCCCCGCGGCCGCGCGCAGCTGCGACGCGAGCCGCTCCAGCCGCTCGGTGTCCCGGGCCACCAGGACCACGTCGTGCCGGGCGGTGGCGAGCTGCCACGCGAACTCGAGTCCCAGTCCGGCGCTCGCGCCGGTGATGAGTGCGGTTCCCATGCCGCCACCCTACGGAGCGCGCCGCGCGGTTGTCTCCGGCTGCCGCGGCCGGCCGGGTGACGGGGTGTCGGCGGCGGCCGGTAGCGTGCGGGACATGCGCCTCGCCACCTGGAACGTCAACTCCGTCCGGACCCGCGTCGACCGCGTCGTCGCGTTCCTGGAGCGCACCGGCACCGACGTGCTGGCGATGCAGGAGACGAAGTGCAAGGACGAGCAGTTCCCCCGCGAGGCGTTCGAGGCCGCCGGGTACGAGGTCGTGACGAGCGGGTTCAGCCAGTGGAACGGGGTCGCGATCGCGTCGCGCGTCGGCATCACGGACGTCGAGCACGCGTTCGCCGGCCAGCCCGGCTGGGGCGAGGACCCGGTCACGGAGGCCCGCGCCCTCGGGGCGAGCTGCGGCGGCGTGCGCGTGTGGAGCCTCTACGTGCCGAACGGGCGCGAGGTGGGCGACCCGCACTTCGACTACAAGCTGCGCTGGCTCGCCGCCCTGCAGCAGGAGGCCGGGCGCTGGATCGAGGAGGACCCCGCGCTGCCGCTGGCGCTGGTCGGCGACTGGAACGTCGCCCCGCTCGACACCGACGTGTGGGACATCTCGCTGTTCGCCGGGCGGACGCACGTCACGCCCGCCGAGCGGGACGCCTTCGCAGCGTTCGCCGCCGCCGGCTACACCGAGGTCTCCCGCGAGCACCTGCCCGCGGAGCACACCTACACCTACTGGGACTACCAGCAGCTCCGGTTCCCGCGGAACGAGGGCATGCGCATCGACTTCACCTGGGCGTCCCCCGCGCTCGCGGTGCGCGTGACCGGCGCGAGCATCGAGCGCGTGGAGCGCAAGGGCAAGGCCCCGTCCGACCACGTCCCCGTGGTGCTGGACATCGCCGACGCGGCGTGACGGCGGCCCCGGCGCCGGCCGGCCGGGGACGAGCGGCCGCCCCGGCGCCGGTACGACGGGGGCGCCTGGGGCGATCCGGCGACCGTGCGGGTGGAGGTGCCCGGAGCGGACCCGGCACGGCGCGCGTCTCCGCTAGGTTCTGCGCATGACGACGCCCGACCCCGGCACCCCCGCGCCCGGCTACGAGCCTCCCGCCACGCCCTCGACGCCCCCGACGCCCGAGGCGACGGGGTGGACGCCCGCCTCGCCGTACGGCGCACCCGAGGCGCCGCCGGTCGCGGGCGGCTGGACGCCCGGGCCGCAGGACGCCGGCCCCGCAGCCGGGGACCCGTACGCGGTCGGGGGCTCCGGCGCCGACCCGTACGCCACCGCCCCGCCGTCCGCGGGCGACCCGTACCCGGGAGGCTCGTACCCCGGCGGCTCGTACCCGGGAGCGCCGCAGACGGGTGACCCGTACGCGGGCACCCCGTACGCGGGCGCCCAGTACGCGGGCGCCCCGTACGGCGGCTCGCCGTCCCCGGCCGCGAGCGCCCCCTACACGGCCACCCCCTACGCCGCCGCTCCGTACGCCCAGGGCCCGTACGCCCAGGCCCCGTACCCCGCGGGGCCGTACGCCGCCGGGCCGTACGGCCAGCCGTCCTGGGTCACCCCCGCCCCCGCGACGGACGGGCTGGCGATCGCCGCGCTCATCCTCAGCTGCGCGGGGTTCCTCGTCGGGCTGACGGCCCCGGTGGGCCTCGGCATGGGCATCGCCGCGCTGCGCCGCACCCGCCGCACGGGCGCGCAGGGCCGCGGGCTGGCGATCGCCGCGATCGTCGTGGGAGCCGTCATCACGGCGTTCCTGCTCGCGTGGGTGGTGCTCATGGTGTTCGCGTTCTCGCAGTTCGCCGTCGACCCGTACGGCTCCGGCTACTGACGTGGCGGACCCGTACGCCTACCCCGAGCCGTACTACGCGCCCCGCTGGGGTCCGCCGCCGGCGGCCACGGACGGGGTCTCGGTGGCGGCGCTCGTCACCGGGGTGCTGGGGGTGGGGCCGGCGGCGCTGGTGCTCGGGGTGCTCGGGCTGCGGCGCACGCGCGGTGGGGCGCGCCGCGGGCGGGGCCTCGCGGTCGCGGGCACCGCGCTCGGGGCCGTCGGCACGCTCGCGTGGGCGGCGCTCCTGGCGCTCGGCGTCGGCACCGCCCTGGCCACCCGGCCGCTGCCCGCGGACGTCGCGGAGCCGGTGGACGCGCGGGCGGTGCAGCTCGTGACCGGCAGCTGCCTCGCGGAGCTGCCGGCGGACGGCCCGGTGGACCGCGTCCGCGTGGTGCCGTGCGCGGACGTGCACGCGGCGCAGGTCGTCACGGAGTACGACTTCGGCCGGGACGCGTCGTGGCCCGGCCGGGACGCTGCCGCGGCTCGGGTGTCGGCGGCGTGCGAGCTGACCGCGGCGGAGGAGTCGGCGGGCTACCGGATGGTCGCCTGGTCCCCGAGCGCGTCGTCGTGGGCGCGCGGCGACCGCACGGGGCTGTGCGTGCTCGTCCCGCCCTCCCCGGAGGCGGGCTCGGCGCTGGACGCCTCCCGGTAGGTCAGAGCGGCCGGACGAGCTGGGCGCTCACGTGGGCGCGGACGACGGCCACCATGTCCGTGGCGCCGTCGTCCAGCAGCCACTGCACCTGCAGCCCGTCCATGAGCGCCACGAGGTGCCGCGCCGCCGTGCCGGGCTCCACGCCGTCCCGGAGCGCGCCGGCCTCGCGCGCCCGCTCGTAGGCCGACCGGACCGCGGCCAGCGCGCGGCGGTACCGGTCCTGGAAGTAGTCGTGCGCGGGGTGGTCCGCCGACGTCGCCTCCGCGGAGAGCACCGCGTACAGCTCGACGATCGGGCGGCGCCCGGTGTTGCGCTCCACGAGCTCGACCAGGCGCCGCAGGCCGGAGACCGGGTCGTCGTCGTCCCCGCCGGCCACCCAGACGCTGTCGACCTCGTCGCGGTGCTCGAGCACGGCGAGGAGGAGCGCCTCCTTCGTCGGGAAGTGGTGCAGCAGCCCGGGGTGGGAGATGCCGCAGCGCCCGGCGATCTCGCGCAGGGAGGCGCCGCGGTAGCCGACCTCCCCGAACAGGGTCACCGCCCGGTCGATGATCTCCCGCCGCTTGGCGCGGCCCTTGGCGTAGCCGCGCTCCACGTCGACCGCCATCTGCCGCTCCCCCGCGTCCCGCTGGGTCCCGCCGCTGGGCCCGTCCTGGGGTCAGGGTCTCACAGGCGGCCCCGGCGCGGCCCCCCTCGACCGCAGCAATACCTACCGCGCGGTCGGGATAGCCGTTAGGCTCGGCCGGGTCCGACCGACCCCGCACGAGGAGGTGCCGCGTGTCCGACGCGCCCGCGCTGTTCGACATCGACCGTGTCCTGTCCGAGCTCACCCTCGAGGAGAAGGCCGCCCTGACATCGGGCTCCGACTTCTGGCACACCGAGGGCGTCCCGCGCCTGGGCGTCCCGCCGGTGATGGTCACCGACGGGCCGCACGGCCTGCGCAAGCAGGCGGAGAGCGCCGACCACCTCGGGCTGGGCAGCTCCGTGCCCGCGACGTGCTTCCCGCCGGCCACCGCCCTGGCCTCGACGTGGGACGTGGACCTGATCGGGCGCGTCGGCCGGGCGCTGGGCGTCGAGACCCGTGCGAACGCCGTCGGCGTGCTGCTGGGCCCCGGGGTCAACATCAAGCGGTCGCCGCTGTGCGGGCGGAACTTCGAGTACTTCTCGGAGGACCCGGTGCTCGCCGGCGACCTGGCGGCGGCGCTCGTCGAGGGCATCCAGTCGCAGGGCGTCGGCACGTCGCTCAAGCACTTCGCGGCGAACAACCAGGAGTCCGACCGCATGCGCGTGTCGGCCGACGTGGACGAGCGCACGCTGCGGGAGATCTATCTGCCGGCGTTCGAGCGCGTGGTCACGCGCACGCAGCCCTGGACCGTCATGTGCTCGTACAACCGGGTCAACGGCACGTACGCCTCGCAGGACCCGTGGCTGCTGACCGACCTGCTGCGCGGCGAGTGGGGCTTCGAGGGCCTCGTGGTGTCGGACTGGGGCGCCGTCGTCGACCGGGTCGCGGCGGTCGCCGCCGGGCTCGACCTGGAGATGCCGGCGACCGGCGGCCGGACCGACGCGCTGGTCGTGGAGGCCGTGCGGGACGGCCGGCTGGACGAGGCGGTGCTCGACGTCGCGGTCCGCCGGGTGCTCACGATGGTCGCCCGCGCGCAGGCCGCGCTGGCCGACCCCGGGACCGTCGACGTCGACGCGCACCACGCGCTGGCCCGCGAGGCGGCGGCCGACGGCTCCGTGCTGCTGAAGAACGACCCCGTCGACGGCACCCCCGTGCTGCCGCTGTCCCGCGAGGACGCCGCGGCGGCCGTCGTCATCGGGGAGTTCGCCCGCACGCCGCGCTACCAGGGCGCCGGCTCGTCGCAGGTGAACCCGACGCGGCTCGACGACGCCCTGACCGCGCTGCGCGCCGCCGTCGGCACCCGGCTGCCGTTCGCGCCCGGGTTCGCGGTGGCCGGCGTGCCGGGCTCGCAGGACGCGGACGACGCGGCGCTGCTGGCGGAGGCCGTCGAGGCGGCGCGGGGCGCCGGGACGGTGCTGCTGTTCCTCGGGCTGCCCGCCCCGGACGAGTCGGAGGGCTACGACCGCACGCACCTGGGGCTCCCCGCCGACCAGCTCGCCGTGCTGCGCGCCGTCGCCGCGGTCAACCCCCGCGTCGTCGTGGTGCTCGCGAACGGCTCCGCGGTGACCGTGGAGTGGCAGGACGACGCCGCCGCCGTGCTGGAGACGTGGCTCGGCGGCCAGGCCGGCGGCTCGGCCGTCGCGGACCTGCTGCTGGGCGTCCGGAACCCGTCCGGTCGGCTCGCGGAGACCGTCCCGCACCGCCTCGAGGACACCCCGGCCTTCGGCAGCTTCCCGGGCGAGGCCGGCCACGTCCGCTACGGCGAGGGCGTCCTGGTGGGGTACCGCTGGTACGACACCCGCCTGCTGGACGTCGCGTACCCGTTCGGCCACGGCCTGTCGTACACGACGTTCGCGTACTCCGGCGTCCGCGCCGAGGTCAGCGGCGAGGGCGCGGCCTCGTCCGTCGAGGTGACCGTGACGGTGACGAACACCGGCGCGGTCGCGGGCGCGGAGACCGTCCAGGTGTACGTGGGCGACCCCGACGCCGCGGTCGTCCGGCCGACCCGGGAGCTCAAGGCGTTCGCCAAGGTCGCGCTGGAGCCCGGCGAGTCCCGCACGGTCGCCGTGACGCTCGGCGCGCGCGACCTGTCGTACTGGCACCCCGGCCTGCGGCGCTGGGTGGTCGGCGGCGGCCGCACGGTCGTCGAGGTCGGCGCCTCCTCGCGGGACGTCCGCGGCACGGCGGAGGTGGCCGTGACCGGTGAGCCGCTGTGGAGCGAGGTCACCGCTGACTCCACGGTGAACGAGTGGCTCGCCCACCCGGTCGGCGCACGCCTGCTGGGGCCGGAGCTCACGTCCGCGACCGCCGACCTCGACCCGGGGATGCTCGCGATGATCGGCGACATGCCGGTGCGCGTGGTCGTCGGGTTCGGCATGGCGGGCTTCGACCTGGCGCGGCTCGACGCCCTGGTCGCGGAGGCGCGCGCGGCCTGACGCCGGCCGTGGCAGGCAGGGCCGTGGGTCCCGGTCGGCACACCGGGGCGGGTGGCACGCTGGTGCCCGGCGGCGCGGCGCGCGCCGCCACGAACGGGCGAGACGGAGGCAGGGACATGGCAGCACCACGGGTCGTCGTGGTCGGGGGCGGGTACGGCGGGGCGCGGGTCGCCTCGCTCCTGGACGACGTGGCGGACGTCGTGCTGGTGGAGCCCAAGGACGCGTTCGTGCACGCCTCCGCGGCGCTGCGGGCGGCGGTCGACCCGGTCTGGGAGTCGCGGGTGTTCTTCGGCTACGACCGGCTGCTCGAGCGCGGGCACGTCGTGCAGCAGCGCGTCGAGCGCGCCACGTCCAGCGGGGTGCAGCTCGGGGACGGCACGAGCCTCGACGCCGACTACCTGGTGCTCGCCACGGGCACCTCGTACCCGTTCCCCGCGAAGTTCATCGAGTCGGACACCGGCGTCGCGCGGGCGCGCCTCGCCCGGATGCGCGACGGCCTCGCGCGGGCCGAGCGCGTGCTCGTGGTGGGCGCCGGCGCGGTCGGGCTCGAGCTGGTGGGCGAGCTGCTCGACGCCTACCCGCACCTGGCGGTCACGGTCGTGGACCAGGCCGACGACGCGCTGACCTCCGAGGACTACCTGCCGGAGCTGCGCGCCGCCGTCCGGGACCAGCTCGACGGCCGGGTGCAGTTCCTGTTCGGGTCCCGCCTCGGGTACCTGCCGCCGGTGGACGTCGGGGTGCACGAGCCGTTCGTCGTCGACACCGAGGCCGGCGAGCGCGTCGAGGCGCAGATGTGGTTCCGGTGCTACGGCAACCTGCCCGCGAGCGACTACCTGGCGGGCGACCTGGCCGGCGTCCGCAACGGGCTCGGCGAGGTGCGGGTGGACGACACCCTCGCGCTGACGGGGTTCCCGACGGTGTTCGCGGTCGGCGACATCACCGACGTGCGCGAGTCGAAGCGGGCCTCCGCGGCGCGCGACCACGCCGCGGTGGTCGCGGCGAACATCCGGGCGCTCGTCGAGGGCGGCACGCCCTCGGCGGCCTACACCCCGGCGCCCGAGCGGATCGTGCTCCCGCTGGGCCGCACCGGGGGCGCCTCGCAGGTCGTCGACGAGGCCGGCGCGCACCGCGTCCTCGGGGCGGAGGAGACGAGCCGCATCAAGGGCGCCGACCTGTACTCGTCCGCCATGGCGGAGCTGTTCGGCTGACGGCGGGGACGCCGCGCGGGGTCAGCCCCGCGCGGCGAGCCGGCGGCGGCGCAGCCGCGTCCACACGAACCGCACGACGACGACCACGATCGCCGCGTACACGGCGTAGTTGATGTAGTCGGAGTAGTGGCCGACGTCCTCCCACTGCTCGCCGAGCACGTAGCCCGAGACCACCAGCGCCGAGTTCCACACGGCGCTGCCGAGCGCGGTGTAGACGAGGAACCGGACCTGCGGCATCCGCTCCAGGCCGGCCGGGACGGACACCAGCGACCGGACGACCGGGACGCAGCGCCCGACGAGCACCGCCGCGCCGCCGTGCCGGACGAACCACGACTCGGCGCGGTCGAGGTCCTCGACCTCCATGAGCGGGATCCGCTCCAGCCACCGGCGCAGCCGCTCCCGGCCGAGCCAGACACCGAGGCCGTACAGCACCCAGGCGCCGGCGACCGCGCCGACCGTGGCGCCCACCACCGCCCAGCCGACGTGCATGTCGCCCTGGCTGGCCACGTAGCCGGCCACCGGCAGCACGACCTCGGACGGGATCGGCGGGAACAGGTTCTCCAGCGCCACCAGCAGGCCGACGCCGGCGGGACCGAGCGCCTCGACGACGCTCACCACCCAGCCGGCCAGCCCGGTCAGCTCGGGCGAGGACGCGGGCGCGGCGGCGCGGGCGGCCAGGGCGAGAGCGGTGTCCATGGCCCCCGATGGTCGCACGGCCCGACGTCACGGGCCCGCCGGGGCGCGGCGGCGCGGGCGGCGTGCACAGGTCGTGCACACCACCCGCACACAGCCGTCAGGCCCGCGTGAGGACCAGCCCGGTGGCGCCGTCCGGCGCGCGCGTCACGCGCACCGTGTCGCCGTCGTGCACCTCGCCCGCGAGCAGCAGCCGCGCGAGCTTGTCGCCGATCTCGCGCTGCACCAGCCGGCGCAGCGGCCGGGCGCCGTACGCGGGGTCGAAGCCCTCGATCGCCAGCCACTCGCGCGCCGCCGGGTCGACGTCGAGCGTGAGCCGCCGGTCCCGCAGCCGCGCCGCGAGCGACGCGACCTGCAGGTCGACGATCCGCCCGATCTCCTCGAGCGACAGCGGGTCGAACAGGACGATGTCGTCGAGCCGGTTGAGGAACTCCGGCTTGAACGCGGCGCGCACGGCCTCCATCACGCCCGCCCGCCGCTGCTCGGGGTCGAGCAGCGGGTCGACGAGGTGCTGCGAGCCGAGGTTCGACGTCAGCACCAGGATGACGTTCCGGAAGTCGACCGTGCGGCCCTGGCCGTCCGTCAGGCGGCCGTCGTCGAGCACCTGCAGCAGGATGTCGAAGACCTCGGGGTGCGCCTTCTCGACCTCGTCCAGCAGCAGCACCGAGTACGGGCGCCGGCGGACGGCCTCCGTGAGCTGACCGCCCTCCTCGTAGCCGACGTACCCCGGGGGCGCCCCGATGAGGCGCGCGACGGAGTGCCGCTCGGCGTACTCGGACATGTCGATCCGGACCATGGCGCGCTCGTCGTCGAACAGGAAGTCCGCGAGCGCCTTGGCGAGCTCGGTCTTCCCGACGCCCGTCGGGCCGAGGAACAGGAACGACCCGGTGGGCCGGTCGGGGTCGGCGATGCCCGCGCGCGACCGGCGGACGGCGTCGGAGACGGCCGCGACCGCGGCGCGCTGCCCGATGAGGCGCTCGCCGATGACCTCCTCCATGCGCAGGAGCTTGGCGGTCTCGCCCTCCAGCAGGCGGCCGGCGGGGATGCCGGTCCACGCGGCGACGACCTCGGCGATCTCGTCCGGGCCGACCTTGTCCGCGATCATCGGCGCCTCGACGCTGCCGGTCTCCTCGGCGCGCTCCCGCTCCTCGGCGGCGGCGATCTCCTGCTCCACGGCCGGGATCTCGCCGTACTGGAGCCGGGCCGCGCCCGCGAGGTCGCCCTCGCGCAGCAGGCGGTCCGCGGTGGAGCGCAGCTCGTCGAGGCGGGCCTTGAGGTCGCCGACCAGGTTGTGCCCGGCCTTCTCCTTCTCCCAGCGAGCGGTCAGCCCCGCGAGCTCCTCGCGGCGGTCCGCCAGGTCGGCGCGCAGCTTCTCGAGCCGCTCGCGCGAGGCCGGGTCGTCCGCCTCGGACAGCACGACCTCCTCCATCTCCAGCCGGGTCACGGCGCGCTGGAGCTCGTCGATCTCGACCGGGGAGGAGTCGAGCTCCATCCGCAGGCGGGACGCGGCCTCGTCCACCAGGTCGATCGCCTTGTCCGGGAGCTGCCGGCCGGTGATGTAGCGGTCGGACAGCGCGGCGGCGGCCACCAGGGCGGCGTCGGAGATCGTCACCTTGTGGTGCGCCTCGTAGCGCTCCTTGAGGCCGCGCAGGATCGCGACGGTGTCCTCCACGGACGGCTCGCCGACGAAGACCTGCTGGAACCGGCGCTCCAGGGCGGGGTCCTTCTCGATGCGCTCGCGGTACTCGTCCAGCGTCGTGGCGCCGACGAGGCGGAGCTCCCCGCGGGCCAGCATCGGCTTGAGCATGTTGCCCGCGTCCATCGCGCCCTCGCCGCCGGCGCCCGCGCCGACGACGGTGTGCAGCTCGTCGATGAACGTGACGACCTCGCCCTCGGACGAGGTGATCTCCTCCAGCACGGCCTTGAGGCGCTCCTCGAACTCGCCGCGGTACTTGGCGCCGGCGACCATCGCGGCGAGGTCCAGCGACACGAGGCGCTTGCCGCGCAGGGACTCCGGCACGTCGCCCGCGACGATGCGCTGGGCGAGGCCCTCCACCACGGCGGTCTTGCCGACGCCCGGCTCGCCGATGAGGACGGGGTTGTTCTTGGTGCGGCGGGACAGCACCTGGATGACGCGACGGATCTCGGCGTCGCGGCCGATGACCGGGTCGAGCCTCCCGTCGCGGGCGCGCTGCGTGAGGTCGACGCCGTACTGCTCGAGCGCCTTGTAGGTGCCCTCGGGGTTCGGGCTCGTGACGCGCGCGGACCCGCGGACGGACGGCAGCGCGGCGGCCAGCGCGTCGCGGGAGGCGCCCTGCGCGCGCAGGGCGTCGGCCACGCCGGACTGCCCGGCGGCCAGGCCGAGCAGCAGGTGCTCGGTGGAGACGTAGTCGTCCCCGAGCGTGCGCGCCTCCGCCGAGGCGGCCTCGATCGCGGTGGCCGTGGCGCGGGAGGCCGTCGGCTGCGCGACGGACGAGCCGCTCGCGGCGGGCAGGCCGACGAGGATGGCGCGCACGGCGCGGCCGAGCGCCTGGCGGTCGGCACCGACCGCGTCGAGCAGGCCGTTCGCGACGCCGCCCTCCTGGGCGAGCAGCGCGTTCAGCAGGTGGGCCGGCTCGAGCTGCGGGTTCCCCGCGGCGGCCGCCTGCTGGATGGCGTCGCCGATGGCCTCCTGCGACTTGGTGGTGAGCTTCGCGTCCATCGTTCCCCTCCGTGCGTGGCGTCCGGACGTCCCGGTCGGGCCGCCGCGTGCCTCCGGTGCAACCCGGTCGAAGTTGAGCCTATTCCGCTCAACTCTGCGCGTCGAGCGGTCGGGGCGCCGGTGCGGGGCGGTGCGGCACCGCGCGCCCGGGCACCGCCCGGTCGTGACTGCCGTCACGCCGTGTCATGACACTGACAGCCGTCATGACGTGTTGTGACGATGTTCACGTCCCGGCCGCCCGGGGGTCGCGGCCGGGCGGCGCCCGCCCCTCGTGCGTGACCAGCGCCTCCGCGAGCCGTCCGGAACATCCTCGATGTCGGAACTGCCGGACCTCTGATCTGCGCATATCCGGACATACCGGTCGGGCAGCGCGTGATCCACGTCACATCACGGGTCCCAATCGGCCCGGGCGAGTTGCGCTCGGGCGCTGCCGCGCAACAGGCTGAGTGCACTCCCACGAGGGGCACCACCGACTCACAGGAACGACCCCGACGCCACGTCGCCACCCGTCCGAACGGGTGACACCCGTCACGCCCGACCGCCGTCCCCAGTCACAGCGGAGGCCCTCCCCGCCCCGCTGCCCCCGTCCTCCGCCGCGTCACCGTCGCCGCTGGCCCCACCCCTCCAGCGCCGAGGTGAGCGATGTTCATCTTCATCCTGCAGATCCGGCACATGCTCGACGACCAGGCCGAGCTGTACCTCTTCACCGTCTTCTCCGGCCTCGTGTGGGCGCTCTGGCTGCTCAAGGTCGGCCTGTCCCGCCGGTACCGCCCGTGGTTCGCCGAGCACCACGAGACCACCAGCGTCGTCGTCCCCGTCGTCGACGAGCCGCTCGACCTGTTCCGGGACGTGCTGAGCCGGGTCACCGAGCAGCACCCCGACGAGGTCATCGTCGTCATCAACGGCAAGCGCAACCCGGGCCTCGAGCAGGTCTGCGAGGAGTTCGCGCCGCTCGTGCGGTGGGTCCACACCCCGATCCCGGGCAAGCGGAACGCCGTGAAGATCGGCACCGAGATGTCCCGGTACGACGTCACCGTGCTGCTCGACTCGGACACCGTCTGGACCGCCGGCACGCTGTCGGAGCTGGTCAAGCCGTTCGCCGACCCCAACGTCGGCGGCGTCACCACCCGGCAGCGCATCCTCGAGCCGACACGCTCCTGGATCACCCGCTGGGCCGACTGGCTCGAGAACTCGCGCTCGCTCTACTCGATGCCCGCGCAGTCCGTCCTCGGCCAGGTCGGCTGCCTGCCCGGACGCACCATCGCGTTCCGCCGGCACATCCTCATGGAGGTCATGCACGACTTCATGACCCAGCGGTTCATGGGCGTGTTCCTCGAGGTGTCCGACGACCGCACGCTGACCAACCTCACGCTCAAGCAGGGCTACCGGACGGTCTACCAGCACACCAGCCTCGTCTACACCGACGCCCCGCTGCAGGTGAAGAAGCTGTTCAAGCAGCAGCTGCGCTGGGCGCGCGGCAGCCAGTACAACACCCTGCGGATGCTGCCGTGGATGCTCGGCCACGCGCCCGTGCTCGCCGTGTTCTTCCTGGCCGACATCGTGCTGCCGTTCCTGCTCGTCGGGACGATCGCCGGCTGGGTGTACCGCTCGGTCAGCGGCACCGGCGTCAACCTCTACGAGGCGATGCTGGCGACCTACGGCGCGCAGGCCGGCTGGTTCTGGGTCATCGCCCTGATGGTCGTGTCGTCGGTGCTGTCCATGGCGATCCGGCAGATCCGGCACCTGCAGGAGGTCCCGAGCGACTTCTTCCGGCTCCCGGTCTTCATCATCGTCTCGACGTTCTTCCTCATGCCGGTGCGGCTGCTCGGGTTCCTGCGCATGGCGCACGCGTCCGGGTGGGGCACCCGTGCCGGTGCCTACGCCGGCGGCGACCCCGGCACGGCCGAGGACGACGGCGACCACCGCCCGTCCCTCGAGGCGGAGCTCGGCCTGATGTCGCAGCCGGCGCCCGTCGACGTGGTGGACCGGGGCGGGCTGCCCACGCAGCGCGACCACGGCTCCGGCCCGGGCGCGCCGGTGCACGCCGTCGCCGGGCACGGCGGCCTGCTGGCCGAGGCCGACACGACCGCCCCGCTGCCCGCCATCCCCGCGGCACCCGCACGGCACGCCGCGCCCGCGGTGGCACCCGCGGCGGCGCCCGTCGCGGCCGGCCGCCGCGAGGCGCGCACCACCCCGACCGCACCCGCCCGCCGACGGCTCAACCCGCTCGCGGCGATCCCGTACGGCATCGCCGTGATCCTGTTCGCCCTGGAGGCGCTGCTCTATGTCTGACGCACCGACCACCCCCGCCGCGCCCACGGGCGCCGCCTGGTGGGCACCGACCATGGGCCGGATGACCGTCCGCGCCCGCATCGCCACCGCGGCCGTCGTCGCCGGCCTGCTCGCCGTGACGCTCGTGGTGTGGAACACGCCCGCCGTCTCCTCGCTCGTGCGCCCCGACGAGTCCGACGCCGCCGAGCCCACCGCCGCCGAGCTCGCCCTCCAGCGGCGCAACGCCGAGCTCGAGGCGCAGCTCGAGACCAGCCGCTCCCAGTCCGACGCCCTGCGCGACGTGCTGTCCGACGAGCAGGCCGCCCGCAAGAAGGGCGAGCAGGACCGCGCCGCCGCGCAGGCCGAGCGGGACGCCCGGGGCGACTCCGCCGGCAGCGGCTCCGGCTCGGGGGGCTCGTCGCGCTCCGGGTCCTCGGGGTCGTCCGGGTCGGGGTCGTCGGGTCGCTCCGGCGGCACCGCGGCGGCCGGGGGGACCGCCGCCGCGCCGTCCTCCGGGTCCGCGGGCGACCAGCCCGCCAACCCCGCGCCGCCCCGGCCGGAGAACCCCGCCGCCCCGCCGGAGAAGCCCACCAAGCCCTCCGCCCCCAGCCGCGCCGCGCTGCTCGACCCGGACCAGCGCTACTTCGGGATGTACACCGAGCAGGCGCCGTTCAACTGGGCGACGTTCGACGACGCCGCGCAGGACGTCGGGCGCACGCAGGACATGGTCGGGTACTTCGGCGGCTGGGACGAGGACTTCCGCGCGAACGCCGTGACGCGCGCCTGGGAGCGCGGCATGCTGCCGATGCTCACCTGGGAGTCCCGGCCGATCGGGTCGAAGAACGACGTCGTCGAGGAGCCGGAGTACAGCCTGCCGAAGATCATCGCGGGCGACTTCGACGCCTACCTCACGCAGTACGCCCGCGACATCGCGGCCACCGGGCTGCCGCTGGCGATCCGCCTGGACCACGAGATGAACGGCGTCTGGTACCCGTGGTCCGAGCAGACCGGGTCCGGCGCGCCGATCAACGGCAACGGCGTCGGCGACTACGTGCGGATGTGGCAGCACGTGCACGACGTCTTCGAGGCCAACGGCGCGAACGACTACGTGATCTGGGTGTGGGCGCCGAACATCGTCAACAACCTGCCCGCCGCCCACCAGTCCCCCGCGTTCCTCGAGGCCCTGTACCCCGGTGACGCGTACGTCGACTGGGTCGGCGTCTCCGGCTACCAGCGGCCGCCCTACAAGGCGGAGAACGACTCGACGTTCTCCTACACGTTCGACCGGACGCTCGACCAGCTCCGCTCGATCACCGACAAGAAGATCCTGCTCGCCGAGGTCGGCGCCTCCGAGATCGGCGGCACCAAGCCGGCCTGGGTGCGGTCGTTCTTCCAGGGGTTCGACCCCGGGCGCAACGACGACGTGATCGGCTTCGCGTGGTTCAACCTCGCCGTCACCACGTACGTGGACGGCCAGCTCGCGACGAACGACTGGCGCGTGGACTCCCGGGCGAACAGCCTCGAGGCGTTCCGCACCGGGCTCGCCGACCCGGCGCGCCGGTTCGGGGGCGAGCCCACCGGCGCGGCGGCGACCGCCACGGCGTCACCCGACGCCCGGGCCCGGGCCGCGACCGCGGCGCCGTCCGCGACGCCCTCGCCGACCGCCGAGCCGGAGCCCGGCCCGGACCCCACCCCCGAGCCGACGACCGAGCCGACCACCGCGCCGACCACCGAGCCCGAGCCGACGCCCGAGCCCACGCCGAGCACCACCCCCACCCCGTCGGCGACCCCGTGACCCGCCGCACCGCCCGCACCCGCCCGCCGCGCCCCACCGTGAGGAGCACCGCCATGCACGACTCCGCCCTCTCCGCCGCCGCCCTCTCCGCCACCGCCGACACCGAGGCGCTCCCCGAGCCCTCCGCCGGTGACGCCCCGCTGCGCATCAGCGTCTTCGGCACCGGGTACCTCGGCGCCACCCACGCGGTCGCCATGGCCGAGCTCGGGTTCGAGGTGCTGGGCGCCGACACCGACGCCGGCAAGGTCGAGGCGCTGGCCGCCGGCAAGGTGCCGTTCTACGAGCCCGGGCTCGACCCGCTCCTGGAGAAGCACCTCGCGACCGGGCGCCTGCGGTTCACCACCGACCTGGCGGCCGCCGCGGCGTGGGGCGACGTGCACTTCATCTGCGTCGGCACCCCGCAGATGCGCACCAGCCACGCGGCGAACCTGTCCTACGTGGAGTCCGCCGCCACGACGATCGCCCGCAACCTCACGCGCCCGGCCCTGATCGTCGGCAAGTCGACCGTCCCGGTCGGCACCGCCGCCCGGCTGCGCACGCTCGTGGCCGAGGAGGCCCCCGCCGGCATGCCGGCCGAGCTGGTGTGGAACCCGGAGTTCCTGCGCGAGGGCAAGGCCGTGGAGGACACGCTGCACCCGGACCGCATCGTGCTCGGCGGGCCGTCCGCCCGGGCCGAGGCCACGCTGCGGCAGGTCTACGCCGGGCCGATCGCCGAGGGAACGCCCGTCGTCGTCACGGACCTGCCGACCGCGGAGCTCGTGAAGGTCAGCGCGAACGCGTTCCTCGCCACCAAGATCTCGTTCATCAACGCGATCTCCTCGGTGTGCGAGGCGGCCGGGGCCGACGTCACCGTGCTGGCGGACGCGCTCGGCCACGACGTGCGCATCGGCCGCCAGTTCCTCGACGCCGGGCTCGGGTTCGGCGGCGGCTGCCTGCCGAAGGACATCCGCGCCCTCATGCACCGGGCGAACGAGCTCGGGGCGTACCGGGCGTCCGCCCTGCTGCAGCAGGTCGACGAGATCAACATGGGCCAGCGCGAGCGGGTGCTCGACATGACCGTGCAGGCCTGCGGCGGCTCCGTCCTCAACCGCCGGATCGGCGTGCTGGGCGCGGCGTTCAAGCCGCACACCGACGACGTGCGGGACTCCCCCGCCCTCAACGTCGCCGCGGCGCTGCACCTGCGCGGCGCCCAGGTCACGGTGTACGACCCGGAGGCCGGGGACACCGCGCGACGGTCGTTCCCGACGCTGTCCTACGCCACGTCGGTGGACGAGGCCGTCGAGGGCACGGACGTCGTGCTGGTGCTCACCGAGTGGGACCAGTTCGTGCAGGCCGACGCCGAGCACCTCGCCGGGCTCACCGCGACGCCGCGCGTCATCGACGCCCGCGGCAAGCTCGACCCCGCGCGGTGGCGCGGCGCCGGCTGGGAGTTCGCCGGCCTCGGGCGGACCGCCGCCTGACGGGGGTCCGGCGGGGGCGCCCCGGCGGCCGCGGCGCGGGAGGGCGCGCCGGGCTGCCGGGGCGCCCTTCGCGCGTGTGGGTGCCGGCTGCTTCGATGGGCCCGTCGGGGCGACGCGGCGCCGCCCCCGAGCCTCGCGGAGGACGACATGAGCGTGCACGAGCGGCCCTGGGCGGACGGCACCCCCTGCTGGGCGCAGCTGACGGTCCCCGACCTCGAGGCGGGGCGCCAGTTCTACGGCGACCTGCTCGGGTGGACGTTCGACGTCGGCCCGGCCGAGACGGGCTTCTACAGCCAGGGCCTCGTGGGCGGACGGCCCGCGGCGGCGCTGGGCGGCGTCATGCCGGGCGGCGAGGACGAGCCCGTCGCGTGGCTGACCTTCCTCGCGACGGCGGACGCCGCCGCCACCCAGGAGCGGGCCGTGGCGGCGGGCGCCCGGGTGCAGGTGCCGGTGGCGCCGGTCATGGACTTCGGCTCGATGGCGGTGCTGACGGACCCCGCGGGCGCGACCGTCGCGCTCTGGCAGGCCGGCCGGACCCTCGGGGCGACCGTCGTGAACGAGCCCGGCGCGATGATCTGGAACGAGCACCTGTCGGCGCGCCCCGCCGAGGCCCGCGCGTTCTACCGGGCGGTGTTCGGGTACGGGGTCACCGACATGAGCGCGCCCGGGTTCGACTACGCGACCGTCGAGGTCGACGGCCGGCCGGTCGGCGGCATCGGGGGCGGCGCCGACGCCGCGTCCTGGGAGGTTTACTTCGCCGTGACGGACACGGACGCGGCGACCGAGCGGGCCGTGCGGCTCGGCGGCGCCGTCGTGTCCCCGGCCTCGGACACGACGTACGGGCGGCTCGCCGGGGTCACGGGACCGTTCGGGGAACGGTTCTGGCTCATGTCGACCGACGAGGAGCCCAGCGCGCCCGCCGCGTGAGGGCCGCCGACGCGCGGGACGCCACGTCCGGCGGGCGCGGCTACCCTCGACGCCGTGCCGACCGATCACCCGTCCTCCGCCGGGCCGCCCGACACCGGCCGGGCGGCCGACGCGTTCCGGCAGGCGAAGAAGGTCGCCGGGCAGCCCGTGCGCACGTTCCACCCCCGCCGGGCGACGCTCGGGGAGCGGCGCGCGGACGCGCTCGAGCGGCTCTGGCCCCGGTACGGCGTCTCCGTGCACGACCCGGCGCTCGGGTTGCCGCCCACGACGGCCGCCGGCACCCTCGACGCCCCCGCGCTGTTCGGCCGCACCGCGCCGCTGGTCCTGGAGATCGGCTCCGGCATGGGCGACGCGACCGCCGCGATGGCGGCCGCCGACCCCGACCGCGACTACCTCGCCGTCGAGGTGCACCTGCCCGGGGTCGCGAACCTGCTCGTGCTGCTGGAGGAGCAGGGCCTCACCAACGTCCGGGTGGCGCACGGCGACGCTCTCGACCTGGTGCGCCGGGTCGTCGCGCCCGGGTCGCTCGCCGCGGTGCACGTGTTCTTCCCCGACCCGTGGCCGAAGGCCCGGCACCACAAGCGCCGGATCGTCGCGCCCGAGCACGTCGCGCTGCTGCGGAGCCGGCTGGCGATCGGGGGCGTGCTGCACTGCGCCACCGACTGGGAGCCGTACGCGGAGCAGATGCTGGACGTCGTCGCGGCCGACCCGGGCCTGACCAACGAGCACGGCGGGTACGCCCCGCGGCCGGAGCACCGCCCGGTCACGCGGTTCGAGCGACGGGCCCTCGCGGCCGGGCGGACCCCGCGGGACGTGGTCGCGACGCGCACGTCCTGAGCGCCGCCCCGGCCGGACTCAGGTGCCGGGCCTCCCCAGGTGGACGACGCGGTCCGCGGTGCGGACGGCCCCCGGGCGGTGCGCGATCACGAGCACGGTGCGGCCCCGGGCCGCCTCGGCGAGCGCGTCCTGGATCTCCGCCTCCGTGGCCACGTCGAGCTGGCTGGTCGCCTCGTCCAGCACCAGCACGGGAGCGTCGAGCAGCAGCGCGCGGGCGATCGCCACGCGCTGGCGCTGCCCGCCGGACAGCCGCTCGCCCATCTCGCCGACCCGGGTGGCGTAGCCGTCGGGCATCGCGACGACCGCGTCGTGCAGCGCCGCGCGGCGGCACGCGTCCTCGAGCTGCGCGTCCGTGGCGTCGGGTGCCGCGAGCCGGAGGTTGGCCGCCAGCGTGTCGTTGAACAGGTAGGTGCTCTGCCCGACGACGGCGACGTGCCGGCGCAGGTCCTCGAGCGCGACGTCCCGCACGTCGACCCCGCCCAGCAGCACCCGGCCCTCGTCCGGGTCCCACGCCCGGGTCAGCAGGTTCACCAGCGTCGACTTGCCGGAGCCCGACGACCCGACGACTGCCGTCGTGGCGCCGGCGGCCACGTGCAGGTCCAGGCCGTCCAGCACCCGGCGCCGCGGCCCCTGGGGGGCACCGCCGGCGTCGTCGTCCTCGGGCGCGGGGTAGGTGAACGTCACGCCCTCGAACCGCACGTCGAGCGGTCCGTCCGGCAGCGGCACGGGGTGCTCGGGCGAGGTGGTGGCCGGCGGCGCGTCGGTGACCCGCCAGATGCGGCGCGCGGCGGCGAACGCCTGCTCGAGGTCCGGCGCGACGTCCTCGACGGCGAGCACCGGGGTGAAGACCGCGAGCGCCAGCACGACCGCGACGGCGTAGTCCGCCCAGCCCAGCGCGCCGGAGGACACGCGCGTCGCGCCGACGAGCGCCACGGTCGCGACGGCCGCGACCAGCAGCACCGCGTTCGCCGCGCGTCGGCGGGCCGTCCAGGCCGCCAGCCCGTCGAGGCCCAGCGCGACGTCGTCCGCGAGCGCGCGCGCCTGGGCCCGGCGCCGCGTCTCCGCCCCGAACGCCAGCACCTCGCGGACGCCCTGGAGCGACTCGGTGACGAGCTGGGCGATCCGCCCCCGCGCGGCCCGCACCCGGGTCGCCGCGACCGCGCTGGGCTCGCGCCCCCACGCCGGGACGACCGCGCCGACGAGCACGAGGAACGGCAGCAGCACGAGCGCGAGCACCGGGTCGTACCGGACGGCCAGCACCACCAGGACGACCACCGGCACGACGACCGCGCTCACCGCGGGCACGAGCGTGTGCGCGAAGAACACCTCGACGCGGTCGACGTCCTTGGTCGCGCGGTTGACCAGGTCGCCGGTGCGGCGCGACAGGACGCCGGCGGGAGCCTGCGGCGCGAGCCGGTCGTAGAAGTCGACGCGCAGCATCGCGAGCGCGCGGAACGCCACGGCGTGGCCGGTCAGCTGCTCCAGGTAGCGGAGCACGCCCTTGAGCAGCGACAGCGCGACGAGCGTCCACACCGTCGGGGCGAGCGGCGCTGCGGGGTCGTCCGCCACGCGGGCGGCCCCGGCCGCCGCGACGGCGAGCAGGGCGATGCCGAGCAGCTGGCCGACCACCCGGCAGACCAGCGACGCCACGAGCGGCGGCAGCACCGGGCGGCCGAACCGGACCAGCCGGCGGGAGATCGCCGCCCGGGACAGCGGGGCGGACGCGGGGGCCGGGGCGGGGTCGAGCACGGCGCTCACCGGGTCACCTCCGTGGCGGCGGCGCCGGGGGTGCCGGGCGTCCCGGCGAGGCCGGACAGGTCCATCGCGCGGGCGTAGTACGAGTCGATGCCGCCGAGCCGGTCCGGCGGTCCCTGCTCGACCACCCGCCCCTCGGCGAGCACCAGCACCTCGTCCGCGCCGCGGACCGTGCTCAGCCGGTGCGCGACGACCAGCACGGTGCGCCCCTCGCCGGCGCGGTCGAGCGCCTCCACCAGGGCGGACTCCGAGGCGGCGTCCACCTGGCTGGTCGGCTCGTCGAGCAGCAGCACGGGGGCGTCCTTGAGCAGGGCGCGCGCCACCGCGAGCCGCTGCGCCTGGCCGCCGGACAGCGACAGCCCCCGCTCCCCGACCCGGGTCGCGAGCCCGTCCGGGAACCGCCGCACCTCGTCGGCGAGGTTCGCCTGCTCGAGCGCGTGCCAGAGCGCGGCGTCGTCGGCGTCCGCGTCGGCGAGCCGCAGGTTGTCGGCGAGCGTCCCGGTGAACAGGTACGTCGACTGCGCGACCACGGCGGTCTGGGCGCGCACCCAGGCGAGCGGCACGGCGGTCGCGTCGTGCCCGCCCACCCGGACCACCCCGCCGCCGGGGCGCAGGTGCCCCTGCAGCAGCGCCGCCACCGTGCTCTTGCCCGACCCGGACGGGCCGATGAGCGCGACGCGCGCGCCCCGCGGGACGGTGAACGACACGTCGTCCAGGACCGGCGCCCCGCCCGGGTACGCGAACGAGACGTGCTCGAGAGCGAGGGCCTCCGCGACGGGCGGGGCCGCCGCGGACCCCGCGGCGGCGGGCGTCGCCCACCCGGTCGGCTCCTGCACCCCCGGCGCGTCGAGCGCCGACGGCACCTGGTCCAGCACGGACTCGATCTCGCGCACCGCGGCGCGCCCGCCGAGCCCGACGTAGAAGAACTGGCCGACGCGGTCGAGCGGCTCCAGCAGCACCGTGGACACGAGCACCACGGCGACGGCCTGCCCGGGCGTGATCGCGCCGTCCCGCAGCCGCAGCACCGCCAGCGCCGCGGCGGCCGTCACCATCACCAGCGAGAACGACGAGTCGATGACCAGCAGCACCAGCTGGTTGCGCGTCAGCAGGCGCATCACCATCCGGCGGAGCTGCTCGGCGGAGCGCGCGAGCTCCGCGCCCTTCGCCGCGGCGCGGTTGAAGGCGGTCGACGTCGGCAGCCCCTGGATCGCGTCGAGGAACTGCCCCGCGAACCGGCGCGCGGTCATCCGGTACTGCACGGAGACCCCGCGGAACGCGCGCTGGAAGCCGCCCACCACCAGCGGGATCGCCGGCAGCGCGAGCGCGAGCCACCCCGCGACCACCCAGTCGACGGCCGTCCCGAGCAGCAGCAGCGCGACCACCGGGACCGTCATCGACGCGATGATCGGGTAGCGGAACGTCACCTCGTAGGAGGCGGCCCGCTCGACGCCGTCGGTGGCGGTGGACACGAAGCGGCCGGAGCGCTCCTGCGTGCGGAACGCGACCCCGAGCCGCAGCGCCTGGTCGAGCAGCACGTCCCGCCGCACCGACTCCCGCGGGCCCACCGCGGCGAGGCTGGTCCGCGGGCCGGCGAACGCTGCCACCGCGAGGACGACGACCGCGGCCACGAGCACCGCCACGGCGGAGCCGGGCACGCCGTCGCCCGTGCGCGCCGCGTCCAGCACGGCGCCGAGCGCGAGGTAGGCCGCTGTCGTGGCGGCGGCGGCCACCCAGGTCAGCAGGGCCGGCACGAGCACCACCGCGCGCGGGGCGTCGGGGGTGGCCGGGGCGCCGGCGGGCCGCTCGACAGGCGGACCGGAGGGGCGCGAGCCCGGGTGTTGTCCGCCGGGATGGCCGCCCGGGTGGCCGCCTGCGCGGCCGGCGGGAGGCCCACCGGCGTCGCGACCGGGGCGGGGGTGCCCGCCCGCGGGGCCGCCGGAGGGTCCGGGGCGGCCGGCGGGACGGTGACCGGGCCGGTCGGTGGCGGGGCCCGGGTGCGGGGAGGTCATGCGGTGGTCCTCGGGGACGGCACGGACAGGGGGTGCGCCGCACACGGTGCCACGCGGCGGCGCCGTGCGCGACACCGTCCGGCGCGGCGTCGGCGGCGGGGTGCGGGGTGGGACGTGGGGGTGGGGCGGCGCGCGCCGCCCCACCCCCGCGAGCCGTCAGGCCGTCAGGCCGTAGGCCCGGCGACGACCGCGGTGGACCGCCGCCGTCAGCAGGCCGCCGAACAGCAGCAGCGCCACGGCGTAGCCGACCGCGTCACCGGGTTCGGCGCCCGTGGTGGCGAGGCTGCCGGAGGTCGCGTCGCACTCGACCTCCGCCCCGAGCGGCAGCGTGAAGGCCACCGGGTCGAGCGCCTCTCCCGCCTGGTAGAACCCCTCGAACACGCCCGCGCCGGCCGCGGTCAGCGTGGCGGGCACGCCGGACCAGGCCACCTGCGTGGCCCCGCGGGACGCGGTGCCGGCCCCGAGGTCGAGCGTGGCGACCGCGACGCGGGACGACCCCGACGGCCCCGCGACGGTGAGCGTCAGCGTGGCGGACGTGGCGCCGGTGAGCCGCACCTGCGGGTCGGAGAACGTCAGGTCGAGCTGCCCGCCGTGCCCCGTGAAGTGCACGCCCCCGGACCACGAGGCGGCGCCCAGACCGGCGTCCGCGTTGTAGCGGCCGGTCCCGCCGGACCACGTCCACGGACCGGTGCCGGAGACGCCGTCCGCGGTGACCGAGCCCTGGGCGATCGGGCCGGTGACGTAGCTGCGGAACGACTCGCGCACGCCCCACGTCAGCGTGGCGCCGGAGACGGCCCGCGCGACGCACACCGGCGCCGCGGCCTCGACCGTGATCGGGAACTCCAGCGTCTGCCCGGCCCCGACGAGGACGAGCGTGTGCGGCCCGGCCGGCGTCGAGGCGGGGATGGTCGCCGTGACCGTGACCGACCCGGCGGCGTCCGCCACCAGGCCGCCCGCGAGGAGCACCGGGTCGGAGTGCAGCTCGAGGCGGATGCCCGCCTCGCCCGCACCGAAGCCGTTCGCGGTCACCGTGACGGACCCGCCGGCGACGACCGAGCCGGCGGCGGACAGGCCCTGGACCTCGCGCACCGGCGTGGCGGGGACCGTCGGGGTCACCGGCGTGACCGGGACCGTCGGCGTGGTCGGCACGCTAGGGGTGCCGCAGGACGTCGCGGCGCCCAGCGGGAGCGTGAAGGACACCGGGTCGAGCGCGGCGCCGGCCGGGTAGAACCCGGCGAACGCCTCGCTGCCCGCGGCGGTCAGCGTGGCGGGCACGCCCGTCCACGCGAGGCGGGAGGCGTCGGAGCCCGCCGTGCCTGCGGCCAGGTCGAGCGTCGCCAGGCGGACCCGCTGCGAGCCCTCCGGGGTGGTGACGGTCACCCGCAGCTCCGCCGCGTCGGCGCCGGTGACGCGGACCTCCGGGCTGGCGAACGTCAGGTCGAGCTCGCCGCCGTGCCCCACGAACCGCACGCCGCCGGACCAGGCGGCCGTCGCCAGCCCGTGCTCGTCGACCTGCCCGGTGCCGGCGGACCAGGTCCACGGGCCGGTGCCGGTCACCCCGGTGGCCGACACGCTGCCGCCGGCGACCGGGCCGGTGATGTAGGTGCGGAAGGACTCGCGGACGCCCCAGTCGAGGGTGGCGTCGCTGACGGCCACGCAGGAGGGCGCCGGCGTCCCGCCACCGGTGTCACCGCCACCCGTGTCGCCACCACCGGTGTCACCACCGCCGGTGTCGCCGCCGCCCGTGTCACCGCCGCCGGTCCCGGCGAAGGCGATCGCCACGGACTGCTCGTTCGCGGCCTGCGCGACGGAGGCCCCGACGGTGAACACCGCGAGCGTGCCGCCCTCGAGGCGCTTGTCCTCGAGCGTCGCCCGGTCCACCTCGACCGTCCACGTGAAGTCCGCCGTGCCGTCGGGCTGCACGGTCCACCGCAGGTACGGCGGGGTGTCGTTCACGCCCTGCACCCACCGGGTGTAGGCGTTGCTCCGCGCGGAGGACGGCGCGCCCTCCGACGGCCGCCACGACTCGGCGAGCCAGCCGATCTGCGCGTACACACCGGCGGGCTGGTTCAGCACGGGCGGGTGGGTGCCCAGGGCGCTGGTGTCGTAGCCCTCGCCGGTGACGGTGATCGTCGCGCCGTCGGGGTCGAGCCCCTCGGTCTGCGACACCCGCAGCGTCGGCGTGGCGGGCTCGGGCTCCGGCTCGGGCTCGGGCTCCGGCTCCGGCTCCGGGTCGACCGGGGGAGTCCCGCACCCGTCGAGCGCGGCGCCGGCGGGCAGCATGAACGTCACCGGGTCGAGCGCCGTCCCCGCGCCGTAGAACCCGGCGAACGCGACCGCGCCGGCCTCCGTCAGCGTGGCGGGCACCCCGGACCAGGCGACCTGCGTCGGGTCCGTCGAGGACGTGCCCCCCGCGAGGTCGAGCGTCGCGAGCTCCACCCGCGACGGCTCGGCCGTCCCGGGGTCGACGGTCGTGGTCAGGGTCGCCGTCGTGGCGCCCGTGACCGTGACCTCCGGCGCCGAGAACGTCAGGTCGAGCGCGCCGTCGTGCCCCTCGAAGCGCACCGAGCCGCTCCCCCACGACGCCGCCGCGAGGCCGTCCTCGCCGATCTCGCCCGTGCCGCCGGACCACGTCCACGGCCCCGTCCCGGTGACGTCGGCCGGGGTGACCGTCCCCTGCGCGATCGGGCCGGTGATGTACGTCCGGAAGGACTCCTTCACCCCCCAGGTGAACGTCGCGCCGGCGACGCCGACGCAGCTGGGCGCACCGGCCCCGGCGTCGTCGGGCTCCGCGGCCCCGGCCGCTCCGGCGGCGAGCGTCGTGCCCGCCCCCACGACCAGCGCGACGACCGCGCTGGTGACCACGCGCCACGCGCGGGTCCTCGTTCCTCGGTGCATCGTCTCCCTCTCCGGCCCGGTCGCCCGGGCTCTCGTCGGGCCGCGTCCCGGGTGGGTCGCGGTCCTCCCCTGTCAGTGCTGGTCGGGTGCGGCGCCGTCGCCGTCGTCGTCGGTGGCCGTCCGCCCGGGCACGCGCCGCCGCCGCAGGACCACGAGCGCGACCGCGGCCAGGGCGGCGAGCCCCCCTGCGACGGCCGGCCACGCCACCACCCCGGGGTCGCGCTGCTCGGGTGCCGCGACGGCGCCGGAGCTCGGGGCGGGGCTCGGGTCGGCGCTCGCGTCGGTGGTCGGGTCGGCGGTCGCCCCCGGGCCGGGCGTCGGGGCCGCGGTCCGCGTCGCCGCCGGGTCGGCCACCGCACCGGGCCCGGCGAACGGCACCGGCGTGAACGTCTCGTTCGTCGCGTTCGCGACGCCGTGCGCCCCGATCGTGATCACGCCGCACGTCACCTCGCGGCAGTCCACCTCGACGGTCCCGCCGTCCGCGTCGAGCGTCTCGAGCACCGCCCCGGGGACGGTCAGCTCGGTCGCCCAGGTGCCGTCCTCGGCGAGCTCGCCGCCGTTGGCCTCGGCCGACGTCTGCGACCCGGGGAACGCGACGAAGCGCTGGTGCCCGGCGTTCTCCTGGCTCTGCGCGTCGACGGCGTAGCGGTACTGGACGCCCGACGCCCCGCCCGCGCTGGGACGCCAGCCGTCACCGGCGGCAGGGTCGACCCAGCCGAACAGCACGTACAGGCCGCCGAACCCGCCGGCGACCGACTGGAACCCGGTGCCCGAGACCCGCAGGGTCGTCGCGGCGGCGGGGTCGAGCACGGCCGGCCCGCCGTCCTGGCCCGCGACGTCGACCTGCGACGCCGCGAGCGCGGGGCCGGCGGTGCCGAGCGCGGTCACGCACGCGAGCGCCGCGGCGACGGTCAGGCGCCGGAGCGCCGGGGGCGGGGTCATCGGGAGTCCTCCGGGGCGGTGCGGTCGGGCAGCACGACGAGGTCGCCGGTGCGGGGGTGGACGAGCACCTCGACGGGGTGCCGGTAGACGTCGCCGAGCAGGTCGGGCCGCAGCACGTCGGCGGGCGTGCCGAGCGCCCGCGGGCGGCCGTCGCCGAGCAGCAGCACGCGGTCGGCGTACGCGGCGGCGAGGCTGAGGTCGTGCAGCACCGCCACGACGGCGTGCCCGCGGCGCGCGAGGTCCCGCGCCTGGGCCAGCACCATCTCCTGGTGCCGGATGTCGAGGGCGGCGGTCGGCTCGTCGAGCAGCAGCAGCGGCGTGGCCTGGGCCCGGGCGCGCGCGTAGGCGGTGCGGGCCCTCTCGCCGCCGGAGAGCGTCGGGAACCGGCGGTCGCCCAGGTGTGCGACCTCGCCGGCGGCGGCGGCCTCCGCGACCACCCGGTCGTCGTCGTCCTCGGCGGCCGTCCCGCGCCAGGGCGCACGCCCCATGCGCACGACGTCCGCGACCGTGAACGGGAAGCTGAGCCGGTGCTCCTGGAGCAGCACGGCGCGGCGCCTCGCGAGCTCGGCCGGGCGGAGGGACGCGACGGGCGCGCCGTCGTCCGTGACGCTGCCGCGCGTGGGCCGCAGGTCGCCCGCGAGCAGGCCGAGCAGGGTGGACTTGCCCGCGCCGTTGGGCCCGACGACGGCGAGCAGCTCGTGCCGGCGCACCTCCAGGTCCACCGCGTCGAGCAGCGTGACCCCGTCGACGTCGTAGCCCGCCGCGTCGAGCCGCACCGCCACCGCGGCCCCGCCCGCCGGCGCAGGGTCGACGGGGGCGACCGGTGCCGCCGGGGCGGCGGGCCCGGCTCCCGCGCGGGCGGTCACGCCCAGCCTCCGGCCTGCCGCCGGGTCCGGCGGATGAGCCAGAAGAAGAACGGCCCGCCGACCAGCGCGGTCAGCATGCCGATCGGCAGGTCCGCCGAGGCGACGGCCGTCCGTGCGACGAGGTCGGCCGCGAGCAGCAGCACCGCCCCGCCGAGCGCGCTGAGGGGCACGAGCGCGCGGTGCCCCGGCCCGACGGCCATCCGCACCAGGTGCGGGACGACCAGGCCGACGAACGCGATGATCCCGCAGAACGCGACGGCTGCGGCCGTCAGGAGCGCGACGGCGACGATGCTGACGACCCGCAGCCGCTCGACGTCCACCCCGACGTGCCGTGCCGCGCGCTCCCCGAGGGCGAGCAGGTCCAGGCGGCGCGCCACGAGCAGGGCGACCGCGAGCCCCGCGGCCACGAACGGCGCGACCACGGCGACGTACTGCCAGCGCGTGCCGTTGAGGCTGCCGAGCTGCCAGAACACGATCTGCTCGCGCGCCTGGGTGTCGGCCAGGAACGTGAGGAACGCGATGCCCGCGCCGCACACGGCGTTCACCGCCACGCCGGTGAGCACGAGCGTCACGACCTCCGTGCGCCCGCCGGACCGCGCGAGCAGGTACACGACCAGCGTCGCGACGAGCCCGCCGGCGAAGGCCAGCGCGGCGGACGTGAACGGTCCGAGGAACCCGAGCCCGAGGACGATGCCGGTGCACGCCGCGAGCGCCGCCCCGGAGGACACCCCGACGACGCCGGGGTCGGCCAGCGGGTTGCCGAACACGCCCTGCATCACGGCGCCGGCGGTGGCGAGCGCGGCCCCGGCCAGCACCGCCATCGCGACCCGCGGGAACCGGATGGTCCACAGGGCGGCGTCGCCGTTCGGGTGCGTCGGGAGCGGGCCGGCGTCGACGCCGAGCCGGTGCAGCACGGAGCCGAGCACCTCACCGGGCGGGATGCGCAGCTGCCCGGTCCCCGCGGCGACGACCACCAGCACCGCCAGCGCGACCGCGAGCCCCGCCGCCAGGAGCGCGACCCGGCCCCGACGAGCGGGTGGCGGCGGGGCCGACGGGCCGGTCGCGCGCGCGGTGGCCGCGGGCCGCGTGCCCACCGCCGTCACGACGCGTCGGGCGCGTAGAACGCGCGGGCCAGGGCGTCGAGCGTCTGCGCGGACGTCGGGCCGAACGACAGCACCTGCGAGTCCGCCATGTCGACGACTCTCCGGTGCTCCCCCGCGGGGGTCTGGGCGACGGCGGGGAGCTGCTCGAGCAGCCCGTCGACGCCCCCGACCGACTCGAGCCCGGCGGTCATCACCAGCAGGAGGTCGGGCGCGGCGGCGACCAGGGCCTCGTCCGTGACGGGGCGCATGCCCTGCCACCCGATCTCCGCGGCGACGTCCACCGCCCCCAGGGCGGTGACGAGCGCGTCCGCACCGGAGCCCTCGCCGAACAGGTAGTACACGCCGGCCTGCCCGCGCAGGTAGAGGAACGCGACGCGCAGCCGGTCCGCGGGGTCGTCGGGCGCGAGCCGCTCGATGTCGGCGACCACCGCGTCGACCTCCGCCCGGGTGCGCGCGGCGAGGGCCTCCCCCTCCTGCGGCAGCCCGACGGCCGCGGCGACGGACGTGATGAGGTCGTCCACCGTCTCCAGGTCGCGCCGGGGGTCGACGACGACCACCGGGATCCCGGCGTCCCGCATCTGGAGCACCGTGTCCCAGGGGCCGAGCGTCGTGTCGGTGATGATGAGCGTCGGCGCGAGGTCCAGGATCGCCTCGCCGTTGAGGTCGTGGCCGTCCCGCGTCACGAGGGGCAGGCCCGCGGCCTCCGGGAAGTCCGAGGACGCGTCCCGCCCGACGACGCTGCCCCCGAGCCCCAGCTCGAACAGGATCCGCGACGTCGAGCCGTACAGGTCGAGGGCGAGCACCCGGCTGGTGTCGGTCACCGTGACCTCGGTGCCCTGCGCGTCCGTGACCGTGACGGGGAGCGCCGGCTGCGGGTCCTGCGCGACGGGGTCGACCGGGGTCGCGGCGCTCACCGCCGTCTGCTCGCCGACCCAGGACCGCGGGTCCTCCAGGGGCGTGAGCTCGCCCAGCGCCGGACGGTCACCGGCGGCGGCCGGGGCGTGCGTGGCCGTGCCCGCCGGCGCCGCGCACCCCGCGAGGAGGGCGCCGACCAGGGCCGTGACCAGCACGAGCGCGGTGCGTGCGCGTCCTGCGGCGCGGCGGGCACGGCCGGGCGTGCGGGGCTGGGGCATGGTCGGGCGTCTCCTATGGTGAAGGTGAGCCAAACCTAAGTTAGGTGCACCTCAGAAGACAAGGTCCGTCCGTCGGCGGGCATGCCGGAGCGCCCGGCGCACGCGTCGTGCGTCGGGTCGGGGGCGGGTGCGCCCCCGTGCCGGGCTCAGCTCAGGAGCGCTCGGTGCCGGGGGTCGCGGCGCGCGCGGCGTCCCGCTCCCGCAGGCGCTGCTCCTCGCGCTTGACCTCCTGCTGCGTGGCGCGCTCGCGGTGCAGCCACTCCGGGCTCTCCTCGATGATCGCGTCGATCTGCTCGGTGGTCAGCGGGTCCGTCAGGCCGGCGCGCGCCAGGCCGGAGGTCGAGATGCGCAGGCGGGCCGCCACGACGGCGCGCGGGTGCGGGCCGGTGCGCCGCAGCTCCTGCAGCCACGGCGGGGGCGTGCGCTGCAGCTCGTCGAGCTGCGCGCGGGACACGGGCCCGGAGCGGAACTCCTCGGGGGTGGCCGGCAGGTACACGCCGAGCTTCGCCGCCGCGGTGGCGGGCTTCATGGTCTGCGGCGTGCGCGTGCGGCGGGCCGGAGCGGCCGGGCGGTCCTCGGAGGTCACCGGTCCAGGATACGGACCCCGGCCCCCGGCCGGCACCGGGCGCCCCCGGGCGACCCCGGCCGGCACGGGCCCGCACCGGGCCGGCACCCCGCGGCACCCGGCGGCACCCCGCGGCCCTGCCCCGCCGCGCGACTACGCTGACCGCGATGCCCGTCCCCCCGGCCGCCGACGCCGACCCCACCGCCGACCCCGCCGCCGCAGGGCGCTTCCGCCTGCTGCTGGTGCCGGGCGTCGTGCCCGCGTCGTGGGTGCGGACGTGGCGCGAGCGCCTGCCCGACGTGCGGCTCGAGCTCGTGCACGGCCCGGCCGCCGACGCGGGGCCGACCCTCGTCGCCGGCGGGGCGGACGCCGCGCTGCTGCGCCTCCCCGTCGACCGGGACGTGCTGTCGGCGATCCCGCTGTACGTCGAGACCACCGTGGTCGTGCTGCCGAGGGACCACCTGCTCACGGCGCTGGACGAGCTGACGCCCGAGGACCTGGCGGAGGAGACCCTGCTCACCCCGGCGGACGACGTGCTCGGCTGGGACGACCCGCCCGGCGAGGCGTCCGCGCTGCCGACGCCGGCGACGACGGAGGAGGCCGTGGCGCTCGTCGCGTCGGGGGTGGGCGTGCTCGTCGTCCCGCAGTCCCTCGCGCGGCTGCACCACCGCAAGGACCTCACGTACCGGCCCCTGTCCGGGGCGCCCGCGTCGCAGGCGGCGCTGGCCTGGCTCGGCGCGCGCGACGGCGACCCGCTCGTCGAGGAGCTCATCGGCATCGTGCGGGGCCGCACGGCGAACTCCTCCCGCGGGCGCGGCGCCGCCGGCGCGGGCGAGGCCGCCGGCGGGAAGGCCTCCCGGGCCGCCGACCAGCAGGCCCGGGGTCGCGGCGAGCGCCCGGCGCGCACCGGGCGCACCGGCGG
>NZ_JBCLVN010000046.1:0-60696 GCF_039548315.1 Cellulomonas olei | reverse complement strand
GGGTGCGGGCGCCGCGGGGCGCTCCGGGGAGCCGGCCGGCGCGCCGGCTCGTCCGGCGGCGGGCACCGGTCCCCCGGCGCCGTCGCCCGTCGCCCCGGGCACGGAGGACACCGGCCCGGACGAACCGGGGACGGACGCACCGGGTCCGGGAGGCGTCGTGGCCGGACCGGTGCCGGCGTCCCCGGCGCCCGGGCGCTCGCCCGCGGCTGGGGTCGCTCCCGTCACCGTGGGCAGCGCCCCGGTGACGACGGGGATGGCGCCGGTGGCGCCGCGCCGGCCCCGGCGGCGGGCGGCGGCGGCCGCGGCTGCCGCGGCGGCCTCGGCCTCGCGGATCTGCCGGCGCGTCAGCGGTGCGCCGGTCGCGCTGATGACGCCGAGCGGGACGGCTCCGGTGACCGGTGCGGTGCCCGCGTCCGCGGCGGGGGCGCCGGCGACCGCGCTGCCGCCCGCCGGGGTGCCGGGTGCGGCGACGACGGCGATCTGGCCGGTCGCGACGGCGTGCCAGCCGGCCTCCGGGCCCTGGCCGCGCGCCCGCAGGATCCGGACGAGCAGGACCGCGGCGACCGCCAGCAGCAGCACGCCCAGCGCCACGCCGGGCCACAGCCACGGCGTCGTCACGGTCTGCGGCCAGGCGAGGTCCAGCACGGGGGCCGTGTCGCCGAGGCTCACCGCCAGGAGGGACCACCGGCCGTCGCGGGCGGGCCACTCGAGGGTCGCGGAGCCGTCACCGGACACCTCGACGAGCCACATGTCGGACCCGGTCGGGTCGGCGGCCGGTGCGACCTCGTCGGCGTCACCCGTGGCGGACGGGCTGGGGCTCGCGGCCGCGGCCCGCGCGTCGGCGGTGGCCGTCCCGCTCGGCTCCGGGGCCGGCGCCTCGACGCTGGTCGTCGCCAGGGTGTGCCAGTCGGACAGCCCGGTCACCCGGACGTACGGGTCGTCGCCCAGCCAGCCGTCGACGTCGGTGTCCCGGCCCACCGCCAGGACCACGGGCGAGCCCTCCGCCCGCACGGTGACCGTCACCGGGTCGCCGGCGAGCTCGAGCACGCCGGGGTCGGTCACCAGGGCCCGGGTCGTCCCGCCGGGCGCCGCGGTGGCGACCAGGGGGTCGTCGGCCCGCCAGGCCGTGGCCGACGCGACGCCGAGCGCGACGGCGGCGACCCCGAGCACGGCGAGCACGGCGGCGATCAGTCGCTGGAGCACGCGTCTTCCTCTCGAACGTGACGGCCCAGGATAGGCCGGGGACCTCGGTGACCGGGCACGCCGGCGGGACGAGGCGGGGCGCACCGGCCACGGACCCGGCCCCGGGGACGGGTGCCGCGGGGTGGGTGCGCCCGGATACGCTGACCGACGGACCGGGGTCAGACGGATGTCCCGAGCCTCCCGCCCGGAGGCGGTCCCCACAAGCGCTCGCGCGCTCCTGCAGGAGGAACTTCGTGGCAGACGACCGTACGCCCTTCCCGGTGGTCAACTTCCGTGGCTACGACCGCGGACCCGTGGACGACCGAATGGCCGAGCTCGAGCGCGCGCTGTCCGACGCCCGGAACCAGGTCGCCTCGCTCGACGAGCGTGTGCTGCAGATCTCCGGGGAGCTGTCCGAGGCGCACCGCCAGCTCCGGGAGGCCGAGCGGCCCACCTACTCCGGGCTCGGGTCCCGCATCGAGATGCTGCTGCGCTCGGCGGAGGAGCAGTCGTCGGACGTGGTGCAGCAGGCGAACGCGCAGGCGTCGGACGCCCTCGCGCGCGCCCGCCTCGCCGCCGGGCAGCTGCGCGCCCGCGCCGAGAACGAGGTCGCCGAGATGCTCGCGACCGCCCGCCGGGAGGCGACGGAGGAGCGTTCGACCGCGCACACCGAGGCGGAGAGCGTGCTGACCGGCGCGCAGCGCCGCGCGGAGGAGCTGGTCGGCTCGGCCGAGCGCGAGGCGGCGCGCATCCAGACGGCGATCCAGACCGAGGAGAGCGAGCGCCGGGCGACGCTCGAGCGCGAGCTCGGCACCCTGCGGGCGACGGTCGAGCGCGAGACGACCGAGCTGCGCATCAGCACCGAGCAGGCGGCCGAGGCGCTGCGGTCGACGACCGAGGCCGAGACCTCCGCGATGCGGGCCGAGGCCGAGCGGTACGACCAGGACCTGCGCCAGCGCGCCGACGCCGAGACGACCGCGCTGCGCCAGCGCGTCACCGCCGAGCTCGCCGAGCTGCGGACCGAGGCGGAGCGCTGGTCGGCGATGCAGCGGTCCCTCGCCGCCACCGAGATCGCGGAGGCGCGGCAGGCGGTGGGCGAGGAGGTCACCTCCCTGCGAGCCGAGGCGCAGTCGCACGCCGACGCGGTGCGGTCGGCCGCCGAGCGCGCCGCCGCCGAGCTGCAGCAGCGGGTCGCCGTCGAGACGGCCGCGCTGCGGACCGAGGCGGAGCAGTACGCCGGCTTCGTGCGGGCGACCGCCGACCGGGAGACCGGCGAGCTCCGGGCGGCCGTGGCCGACGAGGTCGCCGCGGCCCGCCAGGAGTCGGAGCAGGCGCTCGCCGTCCAGCGCGCGGAGGCCGAGCAGTACGCCACCGAGCTCCGCGCGACCGCGGAGCGGGAGACGACCGAGCTGCGCGAGCGCACCGAGCACGAGGTCGCCACGCTCCGCGCCCTCGCCGAGCGGGAGACGTCCGAGCTGCGGGAGCGCACCGAGCGCGAGACCACGGAGCTGCGCGAGCGCACGGAGCGCGAGGTCGCCGAGCTCCAGGAGGCGACGCGGCTCGACGTCGAGCGGCGGACGACCGAGGCGTCGCGCGCCGCGGAGGAGCTCCGGGGCCGGGCGCGGACCGAGGCGGACGCGATGCTGGCGCAGGCCCGGCAGGCGCTCGCCGACGCGGAGCTGTCCATCGCCGCCCAGCGTGAGGCGGCCGAGCGCGCCGACGCCGAGCGGCACGCGACCGCCCGCGCCGAGACGGAGAAGCTCGTCGCCGACGCCGAGGCGCACGCCGCGGACGCCGAGCAGCGCGTCGCGAAGGCCCTGGAGCAGGCCGAGAAGATCCGGGTCGACTCGCAGGAGCACGCCAAGGAGCTGCTGTCGAACGCCCGGCAGAACGCCGACCGCGTGGTGGCCGAGGCCCGCGAGCACGCCGAGAAGACCCTGTCCGAGGCGATGTCCGAGGCGGAGCGCGAGCGCACGACCGCGCAGCGCCAGGTCGAGGACCTCAACCGGCAGCGCGAGTCGATCACCACGTACCTGGACGAGCTGCGCAACCTCCTCGGCCACGACCCGGTGCCGAACCGGCAGACGCTCGAGCGGGCGGACGCCGCGCAGGCGCAGTTCGCGGCCAAGCAGGCGGCCGTCCGTCCCGCCGCGCGCCCGGCCCGAGGGGCGAAGGGCCGGCCGGCGCCGGTCTCCGCGGCCGCGGCGGCCCCGGCCCCTGCCGCGGCGGACGCCGACGAGCCGGCCGCCACCACGGGGCCGGAGGCGGCGGACGACGCCAGCGGGGCGAGCAGCGCCGACGGCGCCGACGGCACCGCGACCTCCGACCGGCCGGGCACCTCGACCTCGGCGGGGGACGCGGCGTCCGAGTCCGAGGAGGGCGCGACGTCCGGGACGACGGAGGGCGCGACCAGCGGCACGGACGCCGACGACACCGACGGCGGGACCGCGGACGGCGCACCGGCCGGTGACGCCGCCGAGGACGGAGTCGTGGACGAAGCCGCGGACGGGAGCGCCTCCGCTGCGGACGCGGGCTCCGGCGAGGACACCCCGTCGGGCGAGGACGCCGCCGCCGGCGAGCCGGCCCCCGCCGACCGGTGACCGCCACCCCTCCCCCCGACGCCCTGGAGCCCGAGCCGGCCGCCGACGCCGGGTCGGACTGGCGGTCCCGGCGGCGCGAGGCCGCTGACGCCCACGAGGCGGCGCTGCGGGCGCGACGGCAGGCCGAGTCCGCGCGCGCACGCGAGCTCATCGCCGGCTTCGTCGCGGAGGCGACGGCACGCGGCGTCGCGCCGGAGCCGCTCCAGGCGCAGGGGTACGGCGGACGCGGGCGCTTCCGGACGCCCCTGCGCGGGTGGTACCTGCGCCGTGATCGCACGGTCGCGGTGGGGACCGACGGCGGGTTCTACGTGCTGACCGTGCCGCCGTCGATCGGCGCGAGGCTGCGCGGGGTGCAGCCCGAGCCGCAGGACCCGCCGCTCGTGCTCGGTGCGGGCGGCAAGGACGGCGAGTCGCTGGACCTGCCCGTCGCGCTCGCCCGCGCCCTGGGTGACGCCCCCGGACCCGCCTGACCCCACCGACGCCGGCACGGTCGCGCGCCGGCCGGGCACCGGCGCGCCCGTCGCGGCCTCAGCGCCCGGCGGCCGCCCGTGCGAGGAGCTCCGCGAGGGCGGCCGCGACCGCGCCGGGGGTCTCGACCGCCGTCAGGTGCCCGGCTGCCGGGACGACGACGGGCTCGACGCCGAGGAGCCCCGCGGTCCGGCGCGCCTCGGCCACGGGCGTCGGCTGGTCCTCCTCGCCGACCAGCACGAGGGCCGGCCCCGTGAACTCCTCGAGCAGCGCCGTCCGGTCGGGGCGGGCCGCCATCGCCCGCTGGGACCACGCGACACCGGCCGGAGGCTGGGCCCCGATCCACGCGCGCACCCGGTCCGCCGTCCCGCGGTCCCGGGCGGCCCGCCCGAGCAGCGCGTCGGCCATGGGGAGCACCTCGTCGACCGTCCCCGCGGACTCGACGGCGTCGGCGACGCGCAGCCGGTTGGCGCGGGCCTCCTCGGTGTCGGCGCCGGCCTTGGTGTCGAGCAGCCCGAGCCCGGCGACCAGGCCGGGGTGCCGCTCGAGGACCGCCAGGGCGACGTAGCCGCCCATCGACAGGCCGGCGACCACGGCGCGGTCGTGACCGGCCCGGGCGAGCGCCGCGGCGACGGCGTCGGCGGACGCGTCGAGCGACGGGTCGGGCAGCGGCACGCCCTGCGCGGCGCCGAGGCCCGGCAGGTCGAGCGCGAGCACGGGCTGCGCGGCGGCACCGTGCGGGGCGCCGGGCAGCAGCGCGGCGGCGTCCTCCCACATCCGGTGGTCGAGCGGGAAGGCGTGCAGCAGGACCAGCGGCAGGCCGGTCCCGGGTCGCAGCGCGTGGACGACGGCGGTCGCGCGCGGGGTGTGCGTCATGCGTCCTCCTCGGGGGCGCCGGTGGCGGCCTGCTCGCTCGGGCCGTCCCACGTGGTCGGCAGGGGCACGGGGAAGCCGGGCCGGACGTGCCGGACGACCTCGTCGAGCACGCGGCGGACGTACGCCTCCCCCACCCACAGGTGCTTCGCGCCGTCGACGCCGATGACCTCGGCCTGGTGCACGCGCGCGAACCGCTCGCGGGCCTCGGCGGGGCGCAGGTAGTCGTCGTGCTCGGGCACCAGGACGACGAGCGGCTTGCCGTCGGCGTCCCAGGCGTCGAGGTCCGCGTCGGTGGCGCGGTGCAGCGGCGGGGACAGCAGCACGGCGCCCTCGACCGCCGGGTCGAGGCCGTGCATGAGCGCGAGCTCCGTGCCGAAGGACCACCCGACGAGCCAGGGGTGCGGCAGGTCGCGGAACTCGGCGAGCTCGATGGCGGCGTGCACGTCGAGCTTCTCCGACCGGCCCTCGTCGAAGGACCCCTGCGAGGTGCCCCGGGGGCTGGACGTGCCGCGGGTGTTGAACCGCAGCACCGCGATGTCCGCGAGCGCCGGCAGGCGCCAGGCGGCCTTGCGCAGCACGTGCGAGTCCATGTAGCCGCCGTGGGTCGGCAGCGGGTGCAGGGTGACCAGCGTCGCGGCGGGCGTCCTGGGGGTCCCGTCGGGGTGGACGGGGAGGGCGAGCTCGCCGACGAGCGTGAGGCCGTCGGCGGTGTGCAGCTCGACGTCCTCGCGGTGGGCGGGCAGGACGGTCAGCGAGCGGATGGCGGTGGAGGCGGCGTCGGTGGTCATCGCCGTCGAGCGTAGTCCGGGGGCGTGCGGTCCGGCCGTCAGCGCCGGGTGGGCCTGCGGCGTCCCCGCGCCGACCAGCACGCCGCGTGCCAGTGCCGCCGGTCGGCGAGCGCCGCGTCCGGCCCGAACATCCCGTCGGCGGCCCAGGCGACGACGTGCGGCGTGCCGGGCGCGATCTCCTGGTCGCAGCCCGGGCAGCGGTACGTGCGCTCGGACCCGGCGACGCGCTGCACCGTCCAGGTGCCGTCGGGGCCCTCCTCGGACGTGCGCCCGCCGCGCACGCGCTCGAGGTCGAGCGGGACGTGCTCGGCGGTGTACGGGCGCTTGCCGGAGCGACGGGTCGAGGGCACGTCCCCATGATCCCGGACGCGCCCGGGGGCGGCCACCGACCTCGCGGTGACCGCCCCCGGCGCGGCGGCGTGGGTCAGGACAGGGTGGCGGCCGTCTCCGCCGGCGCGATCGTCCGGGTCGCGACGAGGTCGCGGTACCAGAGCGCGGAGTCCTTCAGGGTGCGCTCGCCCGTCGGGTAGTCGACGCGGATGATGCCGAACCGGCGGTCGTAGCCGTACGCCCACTCGAAGTTGTCCATCAGCGACCAGACGAAGTACCCGCGCACGTCGGCGCCGGCGTCCATCGCGGCGCCCACGGCGTCGATGTGGTCGTGCAGGTACTCGACGCGCGGCAGGTCGTGCACCCGGCCGTCGGCGGACACCTCGTCGTAGAACGCGGCGCCGTTCTCGGTGACCGCCATGGGCAGGCCCGGGTAGCGGCGGTGCAGGTCGAGCAGCAGCTCGGTGAGGCCCTCGGGCTCGATGTTCCAGCCCATGGCCGTGTGCGGGCCGGGCAGCGGCAGCCACTCGACGTCGTCGCAGCCGACCCACGGGCTGACGACCGAGGACTTGTGGCCGTCGGGGCCGGGGGTGCCGTCGCCGACGACCGGCTCGCCCTGGAGGCGCTGCACCTTGCCGGTGGAGTAGTAGTTGACGCCCAGCAGGTCGATGGGCACGCGGATCAGCTCCAGGTCGCCGTCCTGCACGAACGACCAGTCGGTGAGGTGCGCGGTCTGGGGCAGGACCTCCTGCGGGTAGCGGCCCTCGAGCAGCGGCTGCAGGAACACCTCGTTGGCCACCAGGTCGACCTGGCGCTTGGCGGCGACGTCCTCGGGGGCGTCGGAGGCCGCGCGGGTCACGTGGAGGTTCAGGGTGATGGAGATCTGCGCGGCGTCGCCGAGCACGTCCCGCACGGCGCGCGCGGCGAGGCCGTGCGCGAGGTTGAGGTGGTGCACCGCGGCGAGCGCGGTGGCCGGCTCGGTGCGGCCCGGGGCGTGGACGCCGGAGGCGTAGCCGAGGTAGGACGAGCACCACGGCTCGTTGAGCGTCGTCCAGACCGTGACCTTGTCGCCGAGCACCTCGGCCATCTTCCGGGCGTACTCGGCGAACCGGTAGGCGGTCTCGCGGTTGCCCCAGCCGCCGGCGTCCTCGAGGGCCTGCGGCAGGTCCCAGTGGTACAGGGTCACGACGGGGGCGATCCCGGCCTCGACGAGACGGTCCACCAGGTCGACGTAGAACGCGATGCCCTCGTCGTTCCACGCGCCGGAGCCGTCCGGCTGGACGCGCGGCCAGGCGATGGACAGGCGGTACGCCTGGAGGCCGAGCTGCTGCATGAGCGCGACGTCCTCGGGCACCCGGTGGTAGTGGTCGGCGGCGACGTCGCCGGTGTCGCCGTTCAGCACGGCGCCGGGGCGCGCGGAGAACGTGTCCCAGATGGACGGGCCGCGCCCGCCCTCGCTGGCGGCGCCCTCGATCTGGTAGGAGGCGGTGGCGGAGCCCCACAGGAAGTCGGCGGGGAACTGTCGTCCGGACGGACGGGTGGTCGGCATGGCTGTCCTCGGGGGTCGGGTGGCGGGCCGTCCGGGGACAACCCTGTCGAATCGATACGATACACGGTGTGGGAGCGCTCCCGCGACTCCTGCCGCGGGACGGGCGGGTCGACGCCGTCCGGGTGCTCCCGGTGGCGGGGCGCGGCGAGCCGGCCACGCCCCGCCGCCGGACGGCGGGGCGGCGGTCAGGTCGCGGGGACCTCCAGCACGGCGCCGGAGGCCGCGACCGGCGCACCCAGCCCGTGGGCCACGGCCCACGCACCGGGCACGTCGCCGGTGGCCTCCGCGCGGACGCGGTCGCCCGAGCGGGTCACCCGGAACACCGCCTCGCGGCCCGACGGGCGCGCCACCCGCGTGACCGACTCGTGCCCGTCGGCCAGCCCGAACAGCCGCAGGGTGACGCCCTCGGCGTGGTCGTAGTCGGGCCGGTCCGTGCGGGCGCCGACCGGCAGCACCGTGCCCGGCCGGACCAGCACCGGCAGGGAGTCGAACCCGTGGCGCTGGCGGTGCCAGCGCGGGCCGCGGACCCGCGACCCGTCGAGCAGCGAGGTCCACTCCCCCTCCGGCACGTACACGTCCACGTCGCCCTCCGCCGAGAACACCGGCGCGACGAGCACCGACGACCCCAGCAGGTACTGGGTGTCGACGGTCGCCGCACCCGGGTCGTCCGGGAACTCCAGCACCATCGGGCGCATCGCGGGCAGCCCGTCGGTGTGCGCCTCGCGGCCGACCGCCGACAGGTACGGCATCAGCGAGAGCTTGAGCTCCGTGAACCGCTGGGTGACCTTGACGGACTCCTCGTCGAACGCCCACGGCACCCGGTACGACCCGGACCCGTGCAGCCGCGAGTGCGAGGAGAGCATCCCGAACGCCAGCCAGCGCTTGAACACCGCGGCGTCCGGCGTCCCCTCGAACCCGCCGATGTCGTGCGACCAGAACCCGAAGCCCGACGACGCGAGCGACAGCCCGCCCCGCAGCGACTCGGCCATCGAGACGAACGTCGACTCGCAGTCGCCGCCCCAGTGCACGGGGAACTGCTGGCCGCCCGCCGTCGCCGAGCGGGCGAACAGCACCGCCTCGCCCTCGCCGCGCACCTCGGTCAGCAGGTCGAAGACCGCCTTGTTGTACAGGTGCGTGTAGTAGTTGTGCATCCGCTCCGGGTCCGAGCCGTCGTGCCAGACGACGTCCGTGGGGATCCGCTCGCCGAAGTCGGTCTTGAAGCAGTCGACGCCCATGTCGAGCAGCGCCCGGAGCTCGCCCTGGTACCAGGCGACGGCGTCCGGGTTCGTGAAGTCCACGAGCGCCATGCCGGCCTGCCACAGGTCCCACTGCCACACCGAGCCGTCCGCGCGGGTCACGAGGTACCCGCGCTCGCGACCCTCGGCGAACAGGTGCGACCGCTGCGCGATGTACGGGTTGATCCACACGCACACCCGCAGGCCCCGCTCGTGCAGCCGCGCCAGCATCCCCTCGGGGTCCGGGAACGTCGCCGGGTCCCACACGAAGTCGCTCCAGTGGAACCGGCGCATCCAGAAGCAGTCGAAGTGGAACACCGACAGCGGGATGCCGCGCTCGGCCATGCCGTCGACGAACGACGTCACCGTCTGCTCGTCGTAGTCGGTGGTGAACGACGTCGAGAGCCACAGGCCGTACGACCAGTCCGGGACCCGCGCGGGCCGTCCGGTCAGGGCGGTGTACCGGCGCAGCACGTCCTTCGGGTCGGGCCCGGCGATGACGTAGTAGCGCATCCGCTGCCCCTCGACGCTGAACTGCGTGCGCGAGACGACCTCGGACCCGACCTCGAACGAGACGTGGCCCGGGTGGTCCACGAACACGCCGTACCCGGCGTCGGTCAGGTAGAACGGCACGTTCTTGTACGCCTGCTCGGACGACGTCCCGCCGTCGGCGTTCCAGACGTCGACCGCCTGCCCGTTCTTCACGAACGCGGTGAACCGCTCCCCCAGGCCGTAGACGTGGTCGCGGACCCCGAGGGCGAGCTGCTCGCGCACGAACTGCCGGCCGTCGGCGTCCGTGACGATCCCGACGCCGCGGGAGGTCGCCCCCGTGACGACGCGCCCGTCCACCTCGACGTCGAGCGCCCACTCCCCCGTCGTCGCGACACGGGCCGTGAGGTTGCCGGTGGTGAGGGCGGCGCGCGGGTCGTCCGCGGTGGGCCCGGTGACGACGACGTCCGGGCGGGCGTCCGCGACCGCGAACGCCGGGCCGCGCTCCACCCCGCCCTGGTGGTGCTCGATGGTCACCCCCAGCACCCCCTCGGCGGGCGAGTCGAGCGTGATCGTGACGAGCGGGTGGTTGAGCGAGTCGCCGCGGGTCTCCAGCCGGCGCACGCCGGCGTACGCGGTCAGACCCCGCTCGCCGACCACGACCTCGTCGACCGCTCGCGGACGCAGGATGTCGACCCCGGGCAGGTTCTGCCAGTAGCCGTCGGTGAACTTCATGGATGCGCTGCCCTTACTTGACCGCGCCCGCGGTGATGCCGCGGGTGAGGGTCCGCTGGAAGATCAGGAAGAAGATGATCGCGGGGACCATCGAGACGAGCGCGCCCGCGTTCGTGGTGGGCGCGTCCATCATGCGGTCGCCCTGCAGGGAGGCGAGCGCGACGGGGATCGTCTGGGTGGCGTTGGTCGTGAGCATGACCAGCGGGATGAAGAACTCGTTCCACGTCCAGATGAAGAAGAAGATGAGCAGGACGCTCAGCGTGGGCCGCACCACCGGGAACACCACGCCCCACAGCGTGCGCCACCGGCCCGCACCGTCGAGCGACGCCGCCTCGAGCAGGGCCCGCGGGAACGTGCCGAGCACCGACGACAGCAGGTACGTGCCGAAGGCCGCCTGGATGACGGTGAAGATGATGATGACCGACCACTGGTTGTTGGACAGGCCCACCTCCTGCGCCATCTGGAACAGCGGGTAGACGAGCACCTCCTGCGGGAGCATGTTCGCCAGCAGGAACAGCGTGACGACCCACATCCGGCCCCTGACCCGCCCGACGCCGAGGGCGTACGCCGACAGCAGCGACAGCGTCACGCCGAACACGGCCACGGTGCCGGAGATCCAGACCGAGTTGACCAGCTTCTCCGGGAAGTTCACGCGGGTCCAGAAGCTCCGCAGACCCTCGGTGTAGAACTCCGCCGGCCACGACAGCGGGCCGTTCTGCGAGTAGTCCGCCGGCGCCTTGAACGCGTTGAGCACCATGATGACGAACGGCACGAGCATGAGCACGGCCACCAGGACCGCGGCGGCGAGCACGAACCAGCGGGCGGTGCCGCGGCGGTGCCGGCGGTCGGTGTCCGTGGCCCGGGCGCGCGGCGGGCGCGGCGGCCGGCCGGCGGCGACGGGCGTCGGCAGCGTCTCGATCGGGGCGGCCATCAGCGACCCTCCTCCTCACGGCGGGCGCTGCGGGCCTGCAGCACCATGATCACGACGGCCACCACGATGATGAGGACCGTCAGGACGTTGGCGATCGCGGCGCCGTAGCCGACCTTCGACTTGTCGAAGAAGTTCAGGTACGAGTAGTAGCTCGGCACGAGCGTCGACGACTCGGGGCCGCCGCGGGTGAGCACGTAGATGGGCCCGAAGACCTTGAGCGCGGCCACCGTGCAGGTCAGCGTGATGACGAACGTCTCCGGCTTGATCTGCGGGATCGTGATGGCCCGGAACCGGTGCCACCAGCCCGCGCCGTCCAGCTCGGCGGCCTCGTACAGCTCCGGGTCGACCCGCTGCAGCGCGGACATGAAGATGACCACCGGGTACCCGATCTGGATCCAGATCAGCACGAGCATCACGGTCGGCAGCGCGGTCGACGTCGAGCCCAGCCAGTTCGGCGGGTCCGTCACGCCGACCTCCCGCAGCAGCACGTTGAGGGCGCCCGTCTGGGAGTTGAGGATCCAGTTCCACAGCACGCCCGCGACGGCGACGGGGAGGATCTGCGGCAGGTAGTACGAGGCGCGCAGCACCGAGGCGACGCGCGGCCCGAACCGCTTGCCGAGCACGTCGAACAGCGTGGTGGCGAGCAGCAGGCCGATCACGGTCGGCACCAGCACCATCGCGACGATCATCGCGACGGAGTTGCGGAACGACGTCCAGAACTGCTCGTCGGCCAGCAGGTCGGTGTAGTTGCCGAGCCCGTACCAGCGCAGCGGGGCGTTGCCGCCCTTCCACTTGTGCAGGCTGTAGTAGATGTTCATCCCGAACGGGATGAGGATGACGACGGTGAACGCGACGAGGCCGGGCACGAGGTACGGGAGATACCCGAGCCAGTCGCGCGAGCGGCGGTTGCGTACCCGCGGTCGATCGACGGTGGTCACAGCGGCTCCTCGGTGAAGGCGGCGGGAGGGTCCCGGCCGGCGCCCCGCAGGGGGACGCGGGGCGCCGGCCGGGCGGTCGGGGTCAGCCCTCGAGGAGGTCCGTCTTGCCCGACTCGTACGCCGAGGACAGGCCGTCGAGCACCTCGGACGGGGTCTTCGACTGGTTGATCAGCGACTGGAACTCCGAGACCAGCACGTCGTAGAAGCCCGGCACCGGCCAGTCGGGGTAGTAGGCCAGGCCGTCGTCGTCGAGGATCGCCTCGAAGTTCTCCGTGAGCTCCTTCGTCTTCGGGTCGGTGATCGCGGACGAGTCACCGGCGACCGGCAGGCCGCCGGCCTGGCCGAGCACCTCCTGCACCTCGGGGCGCAGGGTGATGTCGATGAAGTCGTACGCCAGGTCCTTCGCGACCGCGTTCTCCGGGACGACCCAGAGGTTGCCCGAGGAGCCCGGGTGCATCGTGTTCTCCGGGAACAGCGTCTGGCCCCAGGTGAACGGGATCTCCTCGGTCAGGCGCCCGAACCACCAGGAGCCCGAGACCATGAACGGGTACGTGCCGTTGATGAACGACACGCCCATGTCCTCCGCGGTCAGCGCGGCGGAGTCCGCGGCGACGTAGCCGGCCTTGATCCACTCGTCGAGCTTCTCGGTCGCCTGCGTGAAGGCGTCGCCGTGGAAGTCCACGTCGGCCGAGAACAGCTGGTAGTCGTCGACCAGCTCGCGGTCCGCGTAGTGGAGCACGAGCTCGTACCAGAGCTGGCCCATCGGGTACTCCGCGCCGGCCTCGGCGAGCGGGGTGACGCCGTTCTCCTGGAACGTCGCGAGCGCGGCCTCGAACTCGTCGAACGTGGTCGGCACGGCGATGCCGTACTCGTCGAGCATGTCCTGGTTGAAGTACACGCCGACGAACTCGCCGTAGTTCGGCACCCCGTACCAGTCGCCGGAGCCCATGAGGCCCTGCTCGTCGTAGCGCGCCGTGGTCTGGATGGACGCCGGGAGCGTCGAGTCCCAGCCGCGCGACTCGGCCTCCTCCGTCAGCGGCGTGATGAGGCCCTGCGACGCGAGCTGCCCGGCCGTGGCGTTGCCCTTGTTGTACTCCATGACGTCCGGCACGTCGTCGCCGGTCAGGAAGATCTTGGCGTTCTTCTGGATCTGCTCGAACGTCTGGTTCTCGACGTTCACGGTGACGTCGGGGTGCTCGTCCTCGAAGATCTCGATGGCCTTGTTCCACGCCTGGCCCATGGCCGAGTCGTCGTTCTCGTAGTGCCAGATCGTGAGGGTGTCGGCGTCGGAACCGCCGCCCCCACCGCTGCTGTCACCGCCGCACGCCGCCAGGGCGAGCGGCAGGGCGAGCGCCAGGGCACCCGCCACGACCGTCTTCCGCTGCACTGCCATCACACGTCCTCCTCGTCGAGTTCCTGCTCCGTGCTGTCCGGGCGCGGCGGTCGCCGGCCCGTTCGGGTGGGTCTAGGGGGCGGCGGCCGCGACCGCCGGGGCGACGACGCCGACCGGGCGGGCCGGCGTCCCCGTGGGCGCGGGGCCGGTGCTGCCGCAGTCCACGAGCCGGCAGGCCAGCACCGCCGGGGGCGGGGGCGTGCCGACGCCGAGCAGCGCGAGCAGCACGTCCACGCCGGCGCGACCGAGCTCGGCACCCGGCGCGTGCAGCGTCGTCAGCGGCGGGACCGACTGGCCCGTCACGGCGGGCGACGACACGACCGCGAGCACGGACACGTCGCCCGGGACCGCGGCGCCGCGCGCGCCGAGCTCGGCGACGACGCCGAAGGTGGCGTCCTCGTTCATGGTGACCACGGCGGTGGGCGCCTCGGCGTCGGCCAGCAGGAGCCGGACGGCGACCCGCCCGCCCGTCACGGACTCGTCGGCGTGCACCTGCCGGGACGTCAGCCCGCGCAGCCGCATCGCGCGCTCGTAGGCGGCCGCGGCGCGCACGGTCGGCCCGTGCCCCTCCGCCACCCGGTGCGCCGCGTGGTTGACGAACGCGATGCGGCGGTGGCCGAGCGCGGCGAGGTGCTCCACCGCGTCGTGCAGGGTGGCCTCGAAGTCCACGTCGACGGACGGCAGGTCGGTGTCGCCGGCCGTCCGCCCGATGAGCGCCGTCGGCACGCCGGCGGCGCGCAGGCCGCGCACCCGGGCGTCCTCCAGGTGCACCTCCATGACGAGCACGCCCTCGGCCAGGCCCTGCCGCGTTACCTCCAGCACGCCGGCCTCGTCGTCCACCGCGAACGGCCAGAGCACGAGCTGGTACCCGCGCTCCTGGGCACCGGCCGCGGCGCCGAGCACGAACTCGGCGGACGTCCTGCTCAGGCCGGAGGCCCCGACGGGGTACGTGAGGGCGAGCACGCGGCTGTGGCGCGACGCGAGGCCGCGGGCGAGGGCGTTCGGGCGGTAGCCGAGCTCGTCCATCGCCGCCTGCACCCGCGCCCGGGTGGCCGCGGAGACCGGCCGGGCGGAGGTGAGCGTCGCGGAGACGGTCGACAGGGCGACGCCGGCCCGGCGTGCGACGTCCTGCATCGTCACGACCACCGGTCTCCCCTCCTCCTCGAGCGGTGACTCTCGTCGATGAGAGTCGAAGCGCTTCGCGCGGTCGTCACTCTAGGCAGCCGGGGGCGGCGGCGTCCAGGGGTGGAGATATCGAAATGGTCACGGAACGGGTCGAAGCGATTCGATGTCGTGGCGGCGGTGTTCATGCGGCTGTGCGCCCAGGGTGGGCGGGCAGATCGGACCTCGGTCGCCCCTCGGCGATCCACGACAGTCGAAGCGCTTCACCCAATGGAGAACGTCTTCTGACCTGCGTGTTCGACCACCTCGAGCACGCGCCGGCCGCACCCCGGAGGGCCGGTCGGCACGCCCCGCACCGGCACGCCACTACCCTGTGCTGCATGGCGACCATCGGGGACGTGGCCCGGGCGGCGGGGGTCTCGGTCTCGACCGTCAGCTACGTGCTGAGCGGCAAGCGCACCATCTCCGCCCCCACGCGCGAGCGGGTGCAGCAGGCGATCTCCGACCTCGGCTACCGCCCCCACGCCGGCGCGCGCGCCCTGGCCTCCAGCCGCAGCAACGTCCTCGCGCTGATGGTCCCGTTCCGGCCCGGCATCAACGTGCAGATCATCATGCAGTTCGTCGGAGGGGTTGTCACGACCGCCCGTGAGCACGACCACGACGTGCTGGTGCTCACGCAGGACGACCCGCAGGGCATGACCCGCATCGCCGCGAGCTCGACCGCCGACGCGCTCATCGTCATGGACATCGAGGCGGACGACGCCCGCCTGCCGGCGCTGCGGTCGCTCACGCTGCCGAGCATCCTCATCGGTGTGCCCGACGACACCACGGGCCTGAGCTGCGTGGACCTCGACTTCGCCGGGGCCGGCCGGCTCGCGGTGCGGGAGCTCGCCCGGCACGGGCACCGTCGGCTGGCACTCGTCGCCGCGTCGCAGGACCGCCTCGACCACCGTGCGAACTACGCGGTCCGCATGCGCCACGGCGTGCTCGAGCAGGCCGCCACCAGCGGCGCCGACGTCGCGGTCGTGCCCGCCGAGCCGACCTTCACCGGCGGCGCGCAGGCCCTCGACCGCGTGCTCGACGAGCACCCCGGCACCACCGGGCTGGTCGTCCACAACGAGGCGGCGCTCGGCGGCGTGCTGGCGCGCGCCGCCGACCGGGGGCTGCGGATCCCGGAGGACCTGTCCGTCGTCGCCGTCAGCCCCGCCGACGTCGCCGCCGCCCTGCCCGTCCCCGTCTCGATCATCGAGGTTCCCGGGAACCGCATCGGCCGGCTCGCGGTCGAGATGGCGATGGCCCGCCTCGCCGGCGAGGACCTCGCCGAGACCCGGCTCGTCGCCCCCGCGTACACGGACCACGGCAGCGTCGCGGCCGTCTGACGCGGCCACCTCGCCGCTCGCACGAGCACGGCACACCGCCACCGCCGAGCGGGGGCCGAGCCGAGACGCCGTAGCGCGCGATGTCGCCACCGCACTAGCCGGCGACGGCGCTCCCGCCGGCCACGGACCCGTCTTCCCCCGCTGCTCCCGGCTCGTCCGCAGCCGCCGCATCGGCCGTCGCCGCGCGCAGCGACCGCAGCACCAGCGCGTGCCGGAGCAGGAACGCCTGCTCGTCCAGCTTCTTGCGCCGCAGCCACCCGGTGACCTCGTCGTCGTGCTTGCTCGCGTTGCAGGAGGCGCAGGCCGGGACCACGTTCTCGACCGTGTACCGGCCGCCGCGCGCGACCGGCATCACGCAGTCCCGCTGGAGCCCCGGACCCGGCGCGCGGCAGTACGCGCACCCGTCCCACGCCGCGAGCAGAGCAGCCCACTGCGCGGACGTGAGGTCGTTCTCCACGCGGGAGAGCCGGCGCTGCCGGCGCTTCGCGTAGCGGGCGCGGGCCGCGGGGCCGGCGGGGCGGAACCGGCGGGCAGGGGGCACGGGCGGCACGATCGCACCGTACCGCTGCCGGGTCACACCTCGACGAGCGCCCCGCCGCGGTAGACCGCCACGCACGCGAGGTCGCCGTCCGTCACGACGACGTCCCCGCGCCGGCCGACGGCCAGCGCGCCGAGGTCCGGCCGCCCCAGCACCTCGGCGGGGGTCGCGGACGCCGACCGCACGGCGGCGACGAGGCCGACGCCCGCGGACACGACGCTGCGCACGACGTCCAGCAGGTGCGCGGTGCCGCCGGCGATGGCGCCGGCCGTGCCGTCCTCGTCGCGCAGGCGCGCCACGCCCTCGCCCACGCGCACCGCCATCGGCCCGAGCTGGTAGTCGCCGTCCGCCATGCCGGCCGCGGCCATCGCGTCGGTCACCAGCGCGATCGAGCCGGCCCCGACGAGGTCGAACACCGCCCGCACCGTGCCGTCGGCGAGGTGGGTGCCGTCGGCGACGAGCTCGACGACGAGCTCGCCCCGGGCCGCCGCCGCCAGGCACGCCGCGACCGGCCCGGGGTCGCGGTGGTGCAGGGGGCGCATGCCGTTGAACAGGTGCGTCGCGGTCGGTCGCGCGGACCGTCCCGCGCCCGCTCCCCCGCCGGCGGCCGCGGACCGGCGGCCGCCCCCGAGCAGCGCCCGCGCGCGGGCGACGGCGGCGTCCACCTGCTCGGCGGACGCGTCCGTGTGCCCGACCGACGGCACCGCACCCGCGCGCACCAGCGCCGCGAGCACGTCGTCGGCCGGCTCCCCGTCGTCGCCGCGCCCGTGGCCGTCCGCGACACCCGGCACCTCGGGCGCGACGGTCATCGTCACGAGATGGCCCCGGGCCGCCGCCGCGAGGTCCGTCACCAGGACGGGGTCGCCCGCGAGCATGTCCTGCGGGTTCTGGGCGCCGCAGCGCGCGGCCGACAGGAACGGCCCCTCGGCGTGGATGCCCACGAGGTCCCCGGACTCCACCAGGTCGGCCAGCAGCGCCGCACGCTCCAGCAGCACGTCACGGGGCGCGGTCACGAGCGACGCGACCAGGCTCGTCGTGCCGTGGCGCAGGTGCTCGCGCGCCGCGACCAGGGCCTCCTCGCGCGTCGTCGCGTCCGGGAAGCTGGACCCGCCGCCGCCGTGGTCGTGCACGTCGACCAGCCCGGGCAGCAGGGTCGTCCCCGGAGCCGGCACCGGCGGCAGCTCGTCCGCCCACGTGCCCGGGAGCTGCGCGGCCGGTCCCACCCAGGCGATCGAGCCGCCCGACAGGACGACCACGCCGTCCGGGAGGACCTCCGCGGGGGTCACGACCTCCCCCCGCAGGACGACGTCGGCGGGGGCGGTCTCGGCGGTGGTCACGACCCCCATCATGGCGCACTCAGAACAGGCGGGAGTCCACGTCGTCGACGCCGCGCATCGCGTCGTAGTCGAGCACGAGGCAGGCGATGCCGCGGTCGGTCGCGAGCACGCGCGCCTGCGGCTTGATCTCCTGCGCCGCGAACACCCCGCGCACCGGGGCGAGCAGCGGGTCCCGGTTCAGCAGCTCCAGGTAGCGGGTGAGCTGCTCGACCCCGTCGATGTCGCCGCGGCGCTTGATCTCCACCGCCACCGTCGACCCCGAGGCGTCCCGCGCGAGGATGTCGACCGGGCCGATCGCCGTCGGGAACTCCCGGCGTACCAGCGTGTGCCCGGCGCCGAGCACCTCGATCTGCGCGGCCATGAGCTCCTGCAGGTGCGCCTCGACGCCGTCCTTCACGAGGCCGGGGTCGACGCCCAGGTCGTGCTCCGAGTCGTGCAGCACGTCGTGCACCTCGATCACCAGGCGGTCGTCGCTCTTGGTGTGCTGCACGGTCCACACCTGCCGCACCCCGCGCTCGGCGGCCTCGCCGGCGGCGTCCTCGGTGCGCAGCGTGCACGGCGGGCTCATCCAGTTCAGCGGCTTGTACGAGCCGCCGTCGGAGTGCAACAGCACCGAGCCGTCGGCCTTGACCACCACCAGCCGGGTCGCCAGCGGCAGGTGGGCGTTCAGCCGCCCGCTGTACCGGGCCGAGCAGCGCGCGACGAGCAGGCGCATGGGGGACGTCCTTCGGTGCTGTGCGTCAGATGACGTGGTGCGGCACGGGCGGCGCGGCCTCGAGCCACGAGGTGAGACCCGCGTAGGCCTCGGGGGTCATGAGCAGCTCCACCTCGGGGCGCGGACCCGGTCCGGACCCGACGCGGCAGCGCACGAGGTACGCCCCGCCCGGGGACGCCGGGTCCGCTGCGGTGCGCTCGACGACCTCGATGCCGCCGCGCGGCCAGACGTGCTCCGGGCGCGGCGCGAGCGACTGCAGCCGCCACCAGTACAGGTGCCGGGCCCCGTAGTGCGCGATGCCGCGGGTCCAGCGGCCGCGCACCCGCAGCGAGCAGCGGAACGAGCCGACCCGCCGGGTCAGGGAGTGCCACCGCGACAGCCCCAGCCCCAGCACGACGAACCCCGCGAGGACGACGAGCAGCGCGACGAGGGCGACCTGGGTCCCGCTCACCGCCGGCCCGTCAGCGCGCGGAGGCGCCGGAGGCCACCGCCTCGGCAGCGTCGACCACGACCGTCACCTGGTCGGCGTCCACGGACAGGAAGCCGCCCTCGACCGTCCACCGGTGGACGGTGCCCCCGGTCTCGGTCACCCGGACCTCCCCGTGCCGGAGCACGGAGAGGACCGGGGTGTGCCCGGCCAGGATGCCGATCTCGCCGTCCGAGGCGGGCGCGCTGACGATGCGCGCCTCACCGGACCAGATGGTGCCGTCGGTGTCGACGAGGTCGACCTCGAGGTGGGCCATGGGACGAGAACCTCCGGGGTGGGGACGAGGGCGGGGTGGAGCGGCGGGCGCCTGGGTCAGACGCCGTACTCCTTCTGGATGCGGGCCCAGTTGCGCTCGAGGTCCTCGAGGCCGCCGATGTTGAAGAAGGCCTGCTCGGCGATGTGGTCGAACTCGCCGTCCGCGATCTTCTTGAACGCCTCGACCGTCTCGGACACCGGGACCGTCGAGCCGACGACGCCGGTGAACTTCTCGGCCATGTAGGTGTTCTGGGAGAGGAACTGCTGGATGCGGCGCGCCCGCGCCACGACCGTCTTGTCCTCCTCCGACAGCTCGTCGACACCGAGGATCGCGATGATGTCCTGGAGCTCCTTGTTGCGCTGCAGGATCGACTTCACGCGGGTCGCGACGTCGTAGTGCTCCTGGCCCACGTAGCGCGGGTCGAGGATGCGGGACGTCGACGCCAGCGGGTCCACCGCGGGGTACAGACCGCGGGACGCGATCTCGCGGGAGAGCTCCGTCGTCGCGTCGAGGTGCGCGAACGTCGTGGCCGGGGCCGGGTCGGTGTAGTCGTCGGCCGGCACGTAGATCGCCTGCAGCGAGGTGATCGAGTGGCCGCGCGTCGAGGTGATGCGCTCCTGCAGGAGGCCCATCTCGTCGGCGAGGTTCGGCTGGTAGCCCACCGCGGACGGCATGCGGCCGAGCAGCGTCGACACCTCGGAGCCGGCCTGCGTGAACCGGAAGATGTTGTCGATGAACAGCAGCACGTCCTGCTTCTGCACGTCGCGGAAGTACTCCGCCATCGTCAGGGCGGACAGGGCGACGCGCAGACGCGTGCCCGGCGGCTCGTCCATCTGGCCGAAGACGAGGGCGGTCTTGTCGAAGACGCCCGCCTCCTCCATCTCGACGATGAGGTCGTTCCCCTCGCGGGTGCGCTCGCCTACGCCGGCGAACACCGACACACCGCCGTGGTCCTGCGCGACGCGCTGGATCATCTCCTGGATGAGGACGGTCTTGCCGACGCCGGCGCCGCCGAACAGGCCGATCTTCCCGCCGAGCACGTACGGGGTGAGCAGGTCGATGACCTTGATGCCGGTCTCGAACATCTGCGTCTTCGACTCGAGCTGGTCGAAGGCCGGGGGCTTGCGGTGGATCGGCCAGCGCTCCGTGACCTCGAACGTCTCGCCCTCGGTCAGGTTGAGCACCTCACCGGTCACGTTGAACACGTGGCCCTTGGTGATGTCGCCGACCGGCACGCTGATCGGGGAGCCGGTGTCCGTCACCAGCGCGCCGCGGACGAGGCCGTCGGTCGGCTTCAGGGCGATGGCGCGCACGAGCGAGTCGCCGAGGTGCTGCGCGACCTCGAGCGTCATCGTGAAGCCGCCGCTGGCCTCGCCCTCGCCCTGACCGGACAGGTCGATCTCGACGGTCAGCGCGTTGTAGATGTCCGGGATCTGGTCCGCGGGGAACTCGATGTCCACGACGGGCCCGATCACACGGGCGACGCGGCCCACGCCCGGCGTGGCCGTGGTGTCCTTCGCGTCGACGGTGGTCGCGGTCATGTCTGCCTGCCTTCGGTCGTCCGCCGGTGTCCGGCGGGCTGGTTCGGGTCGTGCTCGTGCTGCGGGCGGGGTCAGGAGGCGAGCGCGTCGGCGCCCGACACGATCTCGCTGATCTCCTGGGTGATCTCGGCCTGGCGGGCCTGGTTCGCCAGCCGCGTGTAGGTGCGGATGAGGTCCTCGGCGTTCTCCGTCGCGGTGTGCATCGCGCGCTGCCGGGCGGCGAGCTCGGACGCCGCGGCCTGCAGGAGGCACGCGAAGATCCGGGTGCGCACGTACCGCGGCAGCAGCGCGTCCAGCACCTGGTCGGGGTCCGGCTCGAACTCGTACAGCGGCAGCGCACCCTGCTCGCCGGCGGGCGCGACGCCCTCGACGACCTCCAGCGGGAGCATCCGGATGACCTGGGGGCGCTGGCTCACCATGTTGACGAACTGCGTCGACACGATGTGCAGCTCCCCCACGCCGCCGTCCTCGGGCGCCGCGGCGAAGGCCTCGAGCAGCGTGCTCGCGATCTCCTCGGCGAGGTCGGACGTCGGGGCGTCGGACTGGCCGGTCCAGACGCCCGCGAGCTCGCGGTGCCGGAACCGGTAGTACGACTCGGCGCGGCGGCCGCTGACGTACAGCGCGACCTCCTTGCCCTCCTCCTGCTCCAGGCGCTCGACGAGCCGCTCCGTCTCGCGGATCACGGACGCCGAGTAGGCGCCCGCCATGCCGCGGTCCGACGCGATGAGCAGCACGGCCACCCGGTTGGTGTCGTGCCGCTCCGCGAGCAGCGGGTGCCGCACGTCGGAGTGGGTCGCCACGGCCGACACCGCCCGCGTGATGGCGCGGGCGTACGGGGACGCCGCGGCCATGCGGTCACGGGCGCGCCCGATCCGCGAGGCCGCGATCAGCTCCTGCGCGCGGAACATCTTCTTCAGCGACTGCGTGGACCTGATCCGGGCCCGGTAGATCCGCTGCTGGCCGGCCATGCGTCAGGCCTTCTTCTGGCGGACGATCTGCTCCTGCTCGACCGGGGTCTCCTCCTCGGGCTCCTCGGCACCGACGAGCGGCGTGCCGTCGGCCTTGAGGAACCCGTGGCGGAACTCGTCGACCGCGGCCGCGAGCTTCTCCTCCAGGTCGTCACCGAGCTTGCCGGTCTCCGCGATGGAGGTCAGCACGTCGGTGTTGCGGCGCAGGTGGTCGAGCAGCTCGGACTCGAAGCGGCGCACGTCCGGCACCGGCACGTCGTCGAGCTTGCCCTTGGTGCCGGCCCAGATCGACGCCACCTGGTCCTCGACCGGGAACGGCGAGTACTGCGGCTGCTTGAGCAGCTCCATGAGGCGGGCGCCCCGGGTGAGCTGCGCGCGGGACGCGGCGTCCAGGTCGGAGGCGAACATCGCGAACGCCTCGAGCGACCGGAACTGCGCGAGGTCCAGCTTCAGCGTGCCGGAGACCTGCTTCATCGCCTTGACCTGCGCGGCACCGCCGACGCGGGACACCGAGATGCCGACGTCGACGGCGGGGCGCTGGTCCGCGTTGAACAGGTCCGACTGCAGGAAGATCTGCCCGTCGGTGATGGAGATGACGTTCGTCGGGATGTACGCCGAGACGTCGTTCGCCTTGGTCTCGATGAACGGCAGACCGGTCATCGAGCCGCCGCCGAGCTCGTCGGAGAGCTTCGCGCAGCGCTCCAGCAGGCGGGAGTGCAGGTAGAACACGTCACCGGGGTACGCCTCGCGGCCCGGCGGGCGGCGCAGCAGCAGGGACACGGCGCGGTACGCCTCGGCCTGCTTCGACAGGTCGTCGAACACGATGAGGACGTGCTTGCCGCCGTACATCCAGTGCTGGCCGATGGCCGAGCCGGTGTAGGGCGCCAGGTACTTGAAGCCCGCCGGGTCGGACGCGGGGGCGGCGACGATCGTCGTGTACTCGAGCGCGCCGGCCTCCTCGAGCGCGCCGCGCACCGCGGCGATCGTCGAGCCCTTCTGGCCGATCGCGACGTAGATGCAGCGGACCTGCTGGTTCGGGTCGCCCGACTCCCAGTTGGCCTTCTGGTTGATGATCGTGTCGATCGCGATCGCGGTCTTGCCGGTCTGGCGGTCGCCGATGACGAGCTGCCGCTGACCGCGGCCGATCGGGATCATCGAGTCGATCGCCTTGATGCCGGTCTGCAGCGGCTCGTGCACGGACTTGCGGGCCATGACGCCCGGGGCCTGCAGCTCCAGGGCGCGGCGGCCCTCCGCGGCGATCTCGCCCAGGCCGTCGATCGGCTGGCCGAGCGGGTCCACGACCCGGCCCAGGTAGTCGTCGCCGACGGGCACGGACAGCACCTCGCCGGTCCGGCGGACCTCCTGGCCCTCCTCGATGCCGGTGAACTCACCGAGCACGATGACGCCGATCTCCCGGACGTCGAGGTTCAGGGCCAGGCCCAGCGTGCCGTCCTCGAAGCGCAGCAGCTCGTTGGCCATCGCGCCGGGCAGGCCCTCGACCTGCGCGATCCCGTCGCCGGCGAGGGTGACGCGGCCGACCTCCTCGGACGCGGCGCCGGTGGGCTCGTACGTCGTGACGAAGCTGTCCAGCGCGGCGCGGATGTCCTCCGGCCGGATCTGCAGCTCGCTCATGGCATCTCTCCTGTCGTGTCGCACGCTCGCCGCGTGCGCTCCCACGTGGTTCCGGGTCGGGCTCGCAGAGCCCGTCAGCTGGCCAGTCGTCGTCGGGCGTCCGCCAGCCGTGCGAGCACGGTCGCGTCGATCACCTCGGGGCCGACCTGCACGCGCAGGCCGCCCAGGACGTGCGGGTCCACCTGGACCTGCACCTGCATCTCGCGGCCGTAGGCCCGTCCGAGGATCTCCGCGAGCCGGCGCTGCTGGCCGCCGTCCAGCTCGGCCGCGCTGACGACCGTCGCGACCGTGCGGCGGCGCCGCTCGGCGATGAGGTCGGTCAGGTGCCCGAGCGTGGCGACGTACCGGCGGCCGCGCGGCGCGACGGCCGCCCGGCGGGCCAGCACCCGCGTCGCGGGAGCGCCCTGTCCGCCCAGCAGGCGGTCGACGAGCTCCCCGCGGGCCTCGGCGTGCACCGAGTCCTCGTACAGGAGCCGGCGCACCTCGCGCTGGCCGGCGAGCGCCCGGCCGAGCCGGAACAGCTCCTCCTGGACCTGCTCGATCGTGCCGTCGGCCTCCGCCGAGGCGAGCACGGCCGCGAAGGCCAGGTGCTCGACGGCGTCCGCCAGGTCCTCCTCGGCGGACCAGCGCGCCCGCACCAGCCCCTGCGCGGCCTCGACCACGCGCGGGTCGGCGCCGGTGAGCAGCCGCACGGCCAGGGCGGCCTTGCGGTCCGCCGCGGCCGACGGGTCGGTGAGGGTGCGCCGCAGCGAGCCGGACGAGTCCAGCGCGTCCACCAGCGCGAACAGCTGCTCGCCGAGCAGCCGCCCCTCGGCGCCGGCCTCACGCAGCACCGGCTCGAACCGGCCCTCCGCGGCGACCAGCGACGCCCGGCTCGTCCCTCGCATCAGCTCCCCTTACCCGCGGTGGCCGTGGTCTGCGCGTCCAGCTCGTCCAGGAACCGCTCGACGACGCGCGAGCGGCGCGCCTCGTCCGCGAGCGACTCGCCGACGATCTTCGACGCGAGCTCGGTGGCCAGCGCGCCGACGTCGGCACGCAGCGAGACGGCGGCCTGCTGGCGCTCCGCCTCGATCTGGCGCTGGGCCGTCTCCGTGATGCGGGCCTGCTCCTCCGTGGCCTTCTGACGGGCCTCGGCGACGATCTGGCCGGCCTCGGCGCGCGCGTCCTCGCGGATGCGCGCGGCCTCCGTCCGGGCCTCCTGGAGCTGCTGCTCGTACTCGGCCTTCGCCGCGGCAGCCTCCTCCTGGGCGTGGGCCGCCTGGGCGAGCCCGCCCTCGATCTTCTCCGTGCGCTCGTCGAGCACCGCCGTGAACTTCGGCAGCACGAGCTTGTAGAAGACGACCGCGATGACGACCAGGATGACGAAGGACCACAGGAGGTCGTACGAGGCCGGGACCAGCAGCCGCCAGCCCTCGACCTCCTCGGTCTCCGCGGCCAGGACGCTCGCCGCGGTGAGCGCGGCGGTGCTCACGAGAAGAGGAAGCCGGTGATCAGGCCGAGGAGACCGAGCACCTCGACGAAGCCGATGCCGATGAACATCGTGGTCCGGAGCTGGCCGGCGACCTCGGGCTGGCGGGCCATGCCCTCGACCGTCTTGCCGATGAGGATGCCGAGGCCGATGCCCGGGCCGAGGACCGCGAGGCCGTAGCCCACGGTCGCGATGTTGCCGGAGACGGCGTTCTCGGCCGCAAGGATGACGCTGGGGTCCGCGAGAAGAGACACGCTTGCTCGTTCCTTCCGTTTGGCCGCCGACCGGTCGGCCGGCGGTCGTTCAGTGCCGGGAGGTCCGTGACCGCCCGGGGTGGTGCAGGGTCAGTGCTCGTCCTCGACCGACTGGCTGAGGTAGACGGCCGTGAGGACGACGAAGATGTAGGCCTGCAGCGCCGCGACGAACACCTCGAACAGCGTGATCGCGAAGCCGCCGGCCAGGGTGAGCGCCCCGAAGGGCTTCAGGCCGCCGCTGGCCTCGAACAGCAGGAACTGCGTGGCCGAGAAGCACAGCACGAGCATCAGGTGACCGGCGACCATGTTGGCCATGAGCCGGATCGCCAGCGTGAGGGGCCGCAGGACGAACACCTGCAGGAACTCCACGGGCGTCAGCAGCACGTAGAGGAACGGCGGGACGCCCGGCGGGAACAGGCTGTTCTTGAGGAACCCGCCGACGCCGTGGGCCTTCACGCCGGCCCCGAGGTACATGACGTACACCCAGAGCGCGAGCATGACCGGCAGGCCGATGAGGGACGTCCCGGCGATGTTCAGCCCGGGGATCACGCCGGTGATGTTGAAGGCGAAGATCGCGAAGAAGATCGTCGTCAGGAGCGCGACGTACTTGCCGGCCTTCTCCTTGCCGATGATGTCCTCGGCGACGTTGACGCGCACGAAGTCGAGCAGGAACTCGGCCATGTTCTGGCCGCGGCGCGGGACGAGCCGCGCCCGCCGGGCCGCGATCACCATGAGGGTCAGCAGCACCGCGACGGCGACGAAGCGGACCAGCTGGATCCGGTTGATCTCGAAGACGGTGCCCTCGAACCAGATGGCCGGCGGGAAGAACTCGGCGATCGACGGCTTGTGGAACCCGGACTCGCCTTCGGCAGCGAGCGGCAGGATCGTCGCAAGGCTGGACAGAGCAGTCTCCTGTAGGTCGAAGGCGCCGGCGGTCGATCCCAGGTATGGGTCACTCCGCCGGGACCCGGCCGTCGTGGGTGGTTCGGGGGAAGCCTAGCCCATCGTCGGGCTGTCGCCGTCCGGCTCATCCCGATTCGGGACCTTCGGCCCAGAACCCGAGGGTGACACGTACGGCACCCTGCCCCGCTGCACCGCGCGGTAGTCCAGCAGGGCCGACCCGATGACGGCCACGGCGACGACGACGGCCAGCACGTAGCGGTCGTAGAAGTCCATGCCGCGCAGCACCGCGAGCACGACGACGACCACCGCGAGCTTGCCCAGCCAGGTGCCCATGATGACGGCCATCATCTTCCCGGGCGCCGTGTGGGAGGTCCGCAGCATGGACAGCGTCGTGGTGCCGGAGAACACCAGCGCGATGGCGGCGCCGACGAGCGCGCCCCACACGCCCGGCACCCCCGCGACGAGCCAGCCGACGCCGACGCCGAGCACGGCGACGCCCGCGACCAGCACCACCATGTCGCGCAGGGCGCGGCGGAAGACGGCCGCCACCTCCGGGCTGTCGCCCCGGGGGGTCGTCTCGGGCGTGGGGTCGGTCATCGGTCCGTCCTCGGGTCGGTGTCGGTCAGGGCGGTCAGGGAGGCGTGCAGCGCCACCGGAGGGCTGCCGCCCGGGTCGGCGGCGGGGTGCCAGGCGTGCCGGCGGGCGTCGGCGGCGTGGCGCGCGGGCGCGGTGCCGCCGTGCGGTCCGGTGCCCGGCTCCCCCGGGTGCGGGTGCACGGGCCCGGAGGACGGCCCCGCGGTGCCGGCCGGTCCGGGACCGCTGCGCCCCCGCAGCGGTCCGAGCGTGAGGGCCAGCGCGACGAGCACGCCCGCCGCGAGGCCGACGAGCACCGCGGTGGTCGAGAACCACACCAGCGCGACCGCGGCACCCGTGAACAGCGCGGTCCAGACGTAGAGGATGATCACCGCGCGCCGGTGCGAGTGGCCGATCGCCAGCATCCGGTGGTGCAGGTGCATGCGGTCCGGGTGGAACGGCGACTTGCCGGTGCCGACCCGCCGCACCACGGCCAGCCCCATGTCGAGCAGCGGCAGCAGCAGGACGGCCAGCGGCAGCAGGATCGGCAGGAACGCGGGGAACGACTGCCGCGTCATCGCCGGGTCGATCTGCCCCGTGACCCGGATGCCGGCCGCGGCGATCACCAGGCCGATGAGCATCGACCCGGAGTCGCCCATGAAGATGCGCGCCGGGTGGAAGTTGTGCGGCAGGAACCCGACGCAGGCGCCCACGAGCAGCGCGACGATCAGCGTCGCGAGGCTCGAGTAGTCGCCCGGGCTGGCCTCGCGCGTGAGCTGGTAGGAGTAGACGAAGAACCCCGCCCCGCCGATCGCGATGAGGCCCGCCGCCAGCCCGTCGAGGCCGTCGACGAAGTTCACGGCGTTCATCGCGACGACGACCGTCAGCACCGTCAGGCCGAGCCAGATCCGGTCCGAGCCGAGCACGACGCCGTCGATCGGCAGCTGGTAGAGCTGCACGCCCTGCGAGGCCATGACGAACGCGGCCAGCACCTGGCCGACCAGCTTCGTCATCCAGTCGAGGTCCCAGATGTCGTCCGCGACGCCGAGCGCGCACACGATGGTCGCCGCCGCCGCGATGCCGATGATCGGCCGGGGGTTCTCGAACACGGCGTCGAGGAACGGCAGCCGGCTCGCCATCGCCAGGCCGACGAGGATGCCCGCCCACATCGCGAGCCCCCCGAGCCGCGGCGTCGGGATGGAGTGCACGTCCCGCGTCCGCACCGCCGTGATGGCGCCCCACCGCAGCGCGCACCACCGCGCCACCGGCGTCAGCAGGTACGTGGCCGCCGCGGCGATGAGCAGGAGCAGGAGGTACGCCCTCACCGGCCGGGTCCACCCACCACGGGTGCGACCTCGCGCAGGCGCTCGAGGGAGAGGGCGCCCTCGCGGACGACGCGCAGCTCGTCGCCGGTGGCGTCGACGATGGTCGAGGCGACCTGACCGGGCGTGCGGCCGCCGTCGAGGTACGTCTGCACGCGGTCGCCGAGCTGGGCGACCGCCTCGCCGACCTCCAGGGCCGACGGCTGACCGGTGCGGTTCGCGCTCGACACCGCCATCGGGCCGGTGCGGCGCAGCAGGGCCAGCGCGACGGGGTGGTCGGGCACCCGCAGGGCGACCGTGCCGTGCGTGTCACCGAGGTCCCAGGCCAGCGACGGCTGCGCCACCAGGATGATCGTGAGCCCGCCCGGCCAGAACGCCTCCGCGAGGTCGCGGGCCGCCTGCGGGACGCCCATCGCCAGCCCGTCCAGCGTCCGCGCGTCGGGCATGAGCACCGGGGGCGGCATCTGCCGGCCGCGGCCCTTCGCGGCGAGCAGGGCCGCGACCGCCGGCGGCGTGAACGCGTCCGCGCCGATCCCGTACACGGTGTCCGTCGGCAGCACGACCAGCCCGCCGCGCTCGACCGTGTGGACGGCGGCGTCGAGCGCCGGCCCCCAGGTGGCGGGATCGGTGGCGTCCAGGGCGTGGGCAGTCACGGCTGCGAGTCTCCCACGCCGGCCTGGGCGCCCGGAGGCGGCTCGCCCGGCTCCCGCGGCACCGGGGCCGGGCCGCGCCGCCGGGCGACGAGCATCCGGGGGCGGCCGGTGAGGTCGGGCAGTGTCGCGACCGCCTCGAACGCGCCGGTCGCCTCGGCGTCCGCCCGGGAGGCGGCGTCCTGCACCTCGGCGTGCTCCATGACGAGCAGGCCGCCGGGGACGAGCAGCCGCGCGGCCGCCGCCAGCACGGCACGCGGGACGTCCAGGCCGTCCGCGCCGCCGCCGTACAGCGCCAGGTCGGGGTCGTGGTCCCGGACCTCCGGGTCCACCGGCACGGCGTCCGGCGGGATGTACGGCGGGTTGGACACCACGACGTCGACGGTGCCGTCGAGCTCCGCGAGCAGCGCCGGGTCCCGCACGTCGCCGAGCTCCACGCGCATCGTCCCGGAGCCCGACGCGCCGTGGTTGTGCCGCGTCAGGGCCACAGCCTCCGGCGACGCGTCGACCGCGACCACCCGCGCACCGGGCACCTCGGTGTCGACCGACAGCGCGATGCCCCCGGCGCCGCAGCACAGGTCGACCACCAGCGGCGACCGCCCCTCCGCCGTGAGCCGCGCGGCCTCGTCGACCGCGACCTGCGCGACGGTCTCGGTCTCCGGCCGCGGCACGAACACGCCCGGCTCCACGCGCAGGCTCAGGTAGCGGAACACCGTCGAGCCGACGATGTGCTGCAGCGGCTCGCGGCGCCGGCGGCGGTCCACCAGCCCGGCGTACTCCTCGGTGAACCCGTCGGGCGCGGGCGGCGCCATCACGAGGTCCAGCCGCGGCAGCCCCAGGGCGTACGCCGCCAGCGCCACCGCGTCGTGCCGCGGCGACCCGACGCCGGCGTCCGCGAGCACGCGCGTCGCGCCCTCGACGAGCGCGCGGACCGTCGGGGCCGGGGCCTCGGTCACGACTGCCCCGCGGCGGCCAGGCGCGCGGCCTCGTCGGCGTCGACGGCCGACTGCACGACCGGGCCGAGGTCGCCGTCGAGCACCGCGTCCAGGTTGTACGCCTTGTAGCCGGTGCGGTGGTCCGCGATCCGGTTCTCCGGGAAGTTGTACGTCCGGATCCGCTCCGAGCGGTCGACCGTGCGGACCTGGGAGCGCCGGGCCGCGCTCGCCGCCGCGGCGGCCTCCTCCTGGCGGGCCGCCAGCAGCCGCGCCCGCAGCACGCGCATCGCCTGCTCGCGGTTCTGCAGCTGCGACTTCTCGTTCTGCATCGACACGACGATGCCCGTGGGGACGTGCGTGATCCGCACCGCCGAGTCGGTGGTGTTCACCGACTGGCCACCCGGGCCAGACGACCGGTACACGTCGATGCGCAGGTCGTTCGGGTCGATCTCGACCTCGCCCTCGTCCTCCACCTCGGGGAAGACCAGGACGCCCGCCGCCGACGTGTGGATCCGGCCCTGGGACTCCGTCACCGGCACCCGCTGCACGCGGTGCACGCCGCCCTCGTACTTGAGGCTCGCCCACACGCCGTCCGCCGGGTCGGTGACGGCGCCGCGCGCCTTGATCGCGACCTGCACGTCCTTGTAGCCGCCGAGGTCCGACTCGGTGGACTCGAGCGTCTCGGTCCGCCAGCCGCGCCGCTCGGCGTACCGCAGGTACATCCGCAGCAGGTCGCCGGCGAACAGCGCCGACTCCTCGCCGCCCTCGCCCGCCTTGATCTCCAGGATCGCGTCGCGGGCGTCGTCCGGGTCCCGCGGGACCAGCACCCGGCGCAGCCGCTCGGCGGCCTCCGCCTCCGCCGCGGCCAGCGCGGGCAGCTCCGCCGCGAACGCGTCGTCCGACTCCGCCAGCTCGCGCGCGTCGGCGAGGTCCTCGGCCGCCGCGCGCCAGGCGGCGTGCGCCTGCGCGACCCGGCCCAGCTCCGCGTACCGGCGCCCCAGCCGGCGGGCGAGCGCCTGGTCGGCGTGCACCGCCGGGTCGGCGAGCTGCTGCTCGATGCTCGCGTGCTCGTCGAGCAGCGGACGCGCCGCCGCGAACGGGTCGGTCATGGGCGGGGAACCTCCGGGAGGTGCGGGCACGGGCCCGGCGCGGCCGGGACGGCGGCGGGCGCGCACCGTCCGGACATGCGACGACGCCGGTGACCGCGGTCCGTGACGGACCGCCGGTCACCGGCGTCGGGGGTGCTAGTTGGCCGGGCGCTTGCCGTAGCGCGCCTCGAACCGGGCCACGCGGCCACCGGTGTCGAGGATCTTCTGCTTGCCCGTGTAGAACGGGTGGCAGGCGCTGCAGACGTCGGCGCGGATCTCGCCGGAGGTCGCGGTCGAGCGCGTGGTGAACGTGTTGCCACAGGTGCAGGTCACCTGGGTCACCACGTACTCGGGGTGGATGTCAGTCTTCACAGGTGTTCTCCTCGGGTTGGGCCTCCGGGTCGTGCGCGCGAGCCGCGCACGTGAACCGCAGACCGACGGAACAGTCTGCCAGAACAGCGGGCCCGGACGAAATCTTCCCGGTCCCGCGGGGGTCCCTACGATGGCGGCCATGCGCATCGGCCTGGTGATCGACGACGGCCTCGACAAGCCGGACGGCGTCCAGCAGATCGTGCTCACGCTCGGCCGGCGGTTCGCCGACCTCGGCCACGAGGTGCACTACCTGACGTCCGGCACCGACCGCACGGACCTGGCGAACCTGCACGTGCTCGGCCGCACCGTGTCGGTGCGGTTCAACGGCAACCGGCTGCGCAGCCCCCTGCCGGCGTCGCGGGCGCGCATCCGGCGGCTGCTGGCGGAGGTGCCCTTCGACGTGCTGCACGTGACGATGCCGTACAGCCCGCTGCTCGCCGGGCGGGTGGTGTCGGCGGCGTCGCCCCGCACGGCCGTCGTCGGCTCGTTCGTCATCTACCCGCAGGACGCCGTGGCCCGGTGGGGCATCCGCGCGCTCGGGCTGGCCGAGCGACGCCGGCTGCGGCGGTTCGACGCCATCAGCGCGCTGTCCGAGGCGGCTCGGGAGTCGGTGCGCGAGGCGTACGGGCGGGACGTGCCGGTGATCGGCGGGCCCGTGGAGCTGGGGGCCGCTCCGGCGGGCGGCGACGGGCGGGCGGACGACGCGCCCGTGCACGTGGTCTTCCTCGGGCGGCTCGTGGAGCGCAAGGGGCCGCGCGAGCTCCTCGCGGCGATGGCGGCGCTGCCGGCGACCGTGCGGCCGTGGCGGCTGACGCTCGCCGGGCGCGGCCCGCTGCTCGAGGACCTGCGGGCCCGTGCGGCCGCAGCCGGGATCGCCGACCGGGTCGAGTTCCCCGGGTTCGTGGCGGAGGAGGACAAGGCCGCCCTGCTGGCCGGCGCGGACGTGGTCGCGCTGCCGTCGACCGGCGGGGAGAGCTTCGGCATCTCCGTGGTGGAGGCGCTCGCCGACGCGGGCGGTGTCGTGCTCGCCGGCGACAACCCGGGCTACCGCACGCCGATGGCCGGGCTCGAGGCGCAGCTCGTGGACCCCCGCGACACGGCGGCCTTCTCCCGGGCGCTCGCGCGGTGGATCGACGACCCGGGTGCTCGCCTCGCGGCCGTCGGCCCGCAGCGCGCGGCGGCGCAGCGGTTCGAGGCCGGGGAGATCACCCGGCAGACGCTGGCCTGGTACGCGCAGGCGATCGCGTCCCGCCGACCCTGACCCGACCGGGCCGTCGGTCGTCCACATCGCGGTAGGTGCGGGCTTCCGGGTCGGGAACCCCGCACCTACCGCGATGTCGAGGGACGGGCGTCAGACGATCGAGCGGGTCTGGGCCTCGTCGTGGCCGTGCGCGCCGACCCCGGGCGTCGTCTTCTGGACCTGGAGCAGGAACTCGACGTTGCTGCGGGTCTCCCGGAGCTTGCCGAGCAGCAGCTCGATGGCCTGCTGCTGGTCCAGCGCACCCATGACGCGGCGGAGCTTCCAGATGATCTTGAGCTCGTCCGGGGCGATGAGGATCTCCTCGCGGCGCGTGCCGGACGCGTTGACGTCGACCGCCGGGAAGATCCGCTTGTCCGCGAGCGACCGGGAGAGCCGGAGCTCCATGTTCCCGGTGCCCTTGAACTCCTCGAAGATGACCTCGTCCATCTTGGAGCCGGTCTCCACGAGCGCCGAGGCGAGGATCGTCAGCGAGCCACCGTGCTCGATGTTGCGCGCCGCGCCGAAGAACCGCTTCGGCGGGTAGAGCGCCGAGGCGTCGACGCCGCCGGACAGGATGCGCCCGGACGCCGGGGCCGCGAGGTTGTACGCGCGGGACAGGCGGGTCAGCGAGTCGAGCAGCACCACGACGTCCTGGCCGAGCTCGACCAGCCGCTTGGCGCGCTCGATCGCAAGCTCCGCGACCATCGTGTGGTCCGAGGCGGGCCGGTCGAAGGTCGAGGCGATGACCTCGCCCTTCACGGTCCGCTCCATGTCGGTGACCTCCTCGGGGCGCTCGTCGACGAGCACGACCATGAGGTGGACCTCGGGGTTGTTCGCGGTGATCGCGTTGGCGATCTGCTGCATGATGATCGTCTTGCCGGCCTTCGGGGGCGCGACGATGAGGCCGCGCTGGCCCTTGCCGATCGGGGCGACGATGTCGATGACCCGCGGCGTCAGGTGGTTCGACTCGTTCTCGAGGCGGAGCCGGTCCTGCGGGTACAGCGGCGTCAGCTTCGAGAACTCGGGCCGCTGCCGCGCCTGCTCGGGCGCCATGCCGTTGACCGTGTCGAGCCGCACGAGCGCGTTCGCCTTGTTCGGCCGCCCGGGCTGCTGCTGCGCCGGCGCCTCGCCCTCACGCGGCGCGCGGACGGCGCCGGTGATCGCGTCGCCGCGGCGCAGACCCGCCTTGCGGACCTGGCCGAGCGGCAGGTAGACGTCGTTCGGTCCGGGCAGGTACCCGCTGGTGCGCACGAACGCGTAGGACTCGAGCACGTCGAGGATGCCGGCGACCGGGACGAGGACGTCGTCCTCGCTCAGCTCGACCTCCTCGTAGGCGGCGTCGCCGGGGCCCCGCTGGCCGCGGCCGCGCTTGGTGCGGTCACGGTCGCGGTACCGGTCGCGCGAGCGGCGGCGGCGTCCGCCCCGCTCGTCGTCGTCGCCCTGGTCCTGCTGGCGGTCGGAGCGCGCGCGGTCCTGGTCGCCCTGCTGCTCCTGCTGCGGGCGCTGCCGCTGGCCGTCGCCGGTCGGGCCCTCGGGCAGGGTCACGTCGACCGCGGGCGCGCCGGCGCCCCGGCCCGCGCGGCGCGAGCGGCGCTCGCCCGTCACGGAGCCGACGGCGTCCGCGGCGCGCGCGGCACGGTCGTCGCGCACGTCGTGCTGCTGGGCGCCCTGGCGGCTGTCGAGCGAGCGCTCGACGGCCTCGAGGCCCGCCAGCACGTCCACGGCGCGGCCGGGGCGCTGCCCCGGGGCGTCCTCGCCCTCGGCGCGCTGCTCGCCCTGCGCGCGCACGGGGCGGCGGGAGCCGTCGCGGCGGCGGGTGTCGCCGTCCACGACCGGGGCCTCGGCGGGTGCGGTGCCCGCACGCCCGGTGGGCGCCGGCGGGGCGTCCGCGACCGGCGTGCTCGCGGTCGGCGCGTCGCCGGCCGGGTCGGCGGCCGCGGCGGGCCGTCCGGCGGCGCGGGACGCCGCACGGCGGGCGCGCGGCTCGGCGGCGGCGCCGTTCTCGGCACCCGCGCCCTTGCCGGTGCCCGCGCCGGAGCGCTTCGCCTGGATCGCGTCGACCAGGTCGGTCTTGCGCATCCGGGAGGTGCCCGTCACGCCGAGCTGCGCGGCGAGGGCCTGGAGCTCGGGCATGCGCATCGCGGAGATCGCGCCGCCACGGGCGGAACCGCCGGAGCTGGTGCTCACGGCCGGCTCGATGGTGTCTGTCACGAAGGACCCTTCCCCCTCGTCGGGGACCGCCACCCTCCGTCGGGGCGCGGTCTGCGTCCAGCCCTCGGGTCGGGGCCGTCGCGTCGGTGGGGCCTCACCGGTCGCGCGGAAGCGTCGACGTCGGTGGGCTGGTGCGTTCCCGGTCTCGGATCTCATGGGACCCGTGCCTTCGGGGCGCTGGCACGCGCGGCGCTGCACCCGAATGAGGCTGAGCGGATATCAGGACGAAGTCCGGGGAACGGCGCCAGCATACCACCGGGGAGGTGCCGTCAGGGCAGTCTCCGCCACGTCGCACCGTCGGTGTCGATCGCCAGCCGCACGATGCGCCAGCCGCCCATCGAGCCGCCGAACACGGCGGCCAGCGCCGCGTCCGCGTCGGTCGCCGCCGGCGTCCCGGGACCCGCCTCGGAGCGCGCCAGCACCAGCACCGTCGGGCCGGCGCCGGACACGACGGCGGCCACGTCCCGGGCCCGCAGCGCGTCGACGAGCGCCATGCTCTCCCGCATCACCGGGCGCCGGTAGCCCTGGTGCAGGCGGTCCTCGGTGGCGGGCAGCAGCAGGTCCGGCCGGCGCCCGAGCGCCTCGACCAGCAGCGCGGACCGCCCGGCCTGGAACGCCGCGTCGCCGTGCGGGACCGTCGCCGGCAGCACGCCGCGCGCGTGGGAGGTCGCCAGGCGCGTGCCGGGGACGACGACGACGGGGGCGATCGAGGGGTCGACCGGGAGCCGCGCCGCGTGCACCGCTCCCCCGGCGGCGGCGTCGTCGCACCACGCGACGGTCGCCCCGCCCAGCAGCGCGGGCGCGGCGTTGTCCGGGTGGCCCTCGAGCTCCGTCGCGAGCGCGAGGACGACGTCGTCGTCGAGCGACTCCGGCTCGGCGACCAGGGCCCGAGCGGCGAGCAGGCCCGCGACGACCGCGCCGGCGGACGAGCCGAGGCCCCGGCCGTGCGGGATCCGGTTGCGGCACGTCAGGTGCAGTCCGGTCTGCGGCGCCCCGACGTGGTCGAGCGCGTGACGCAGCGCCCGCACCACGAGGTGGTCCTCGCCCGACGGGACCTCCTGCTCGCCCTCCCCCACGACGTCCACGACCACCTCGGCGGAGCCCAGCGCCCGCACCTCGACGTCGTCGTGCAGGGCGAGCGCCAGGCCCAGCGCGTCGAACCCCGGCCCGAGGTTCGCGCTCGTCGCCGGCACGCGCACGCGCGCCCGGTCCGCACCCAGTCGCACGGTCGTCAGCCCAGGCCGAGCGCCGCGGCGATCTCGACCACGTCGGGTCGCACGCGGGTGGTCTCGACCTCGCCGCCGTCCGCGGTGCGCAGCGCCCACTGCGGGTCCTTCAGCCCGTGGCCGGTGACCGTCACGACGATGCGCGACCCCGCCGGCACGCGGCCCTCTCCCGCCAGGCGCAGGATGCCGGCGACACCGGCCGCGGACGCCGGCTCGACGAACACGCCGACCTGGGAGGACAGGACGCGGTGGGCGGCGAGGATCTCGTCGTCCGTGACCGCCTCGATGAGGCCGCCCGACAGGTCGCGCGCCGCCTCCGCCTGCACCCAGGAGGCCGGGTTGCCGATGCGGATCGCCGTGGCGATCGTCTCGGGCTCCGTCACCGGGTAGCCGCGCACGATCGGCGCGGCGCCGGCGGCCTGGAAGCCCCACATCGCCGGCGTGTGGGTGGCGACCGCGGGCAGGTCCGCGCCGGCGTCGAGCCCCGCGTACTCGCGGAAGCCCTTCCAGTAGGCGGTGATGTTGCCGGCGTTGCCGACCGGCAGCGCGTGGATGTCCGGGGCGTCGCCGAGGGCGTCGACGATCTCGAACGCGCCGGTCTTCTGCCCCTCGATGCGGTCGGGGTTCACGGAGTTCACGAGCTCGACCGGGTACGCCTCCGCGAGCTTGCGGGCCGCGACGAGGCAGTCGTCGAAGTTGCCGTCGACCTGCAGCAGCTTCGCGCCGTGCGCGACGGCCTGGCTGAGCTTGCCCATCGCGATCTTGCCGTCCGGCACGAGCACCGCGCAGACCATGCCCGCGGCGGTGGCGTACGCCGCGGCCGACGCCGACGTGTTGCCCGTCGACGCGCACACGACGGCGCGCGCGCCGCGCCCGGCGGCCGCGGAGATCGCCGTCGTCATGCCGCGGTCCTTGAAGGAGCCCGTGGGGTTCATGCCCTCGACCTTGACGAACACCTCCGCCCCCGTGAGCGCGGACAGCGCCGGCGCGGCGACGAGCGGCGTGCCGCCCTCGCCGAGCGTGACGACGTGCTCCTGGACGTGCGCGGGCAGGCGGTCCGCGTACTCGCGGATGACGCCGCGCCACTGCTGTGCCATCAGGCTCCCTCGACTCGCAGGACGGAGACGACCTCGCGGACGGAGTCCAGGCCGCCGATCGCGGCGACGGTCGCGGCCAGCGCGGCCTCCGGCGCCTCGTGCGTGGTGATGACCAGGCGGGCGACGCCCGGCGTGGCGTCGGCGTCCGCGGGCGACTGCCGGACCGCCTCGATCGAGACGCCGTGCTCCGCCAGCACCGCGGAGACCTGGGCCAGCACGCCGGGGCGGTCGTCGACCTCGAGCCGCACCTGGTAGCGGGTGCGGGCGGACTGCGCCGGCAGCACCGGCAGGTCCGCGTACCAGGACTCCGCCGGGCCGCGGCCGCCGTGCACCCGGTGCCGGGCCGCCGAGACGACGTCGCCGAGCACGGCGCTCGCCGTCGGGGCGCCGCCGGCGCCGCGGCCGTAGAACATGAGCTCGCCCGCGGCCTCGGCCTCGACGAACACCGCGTTGAACGCCCCCCGGACGCCGGCGAGGGGGTGGGACAGCGGCACGAGCGCGGGGTGCACGCGCGCCTGCACGCCCTCGCGGCCGTCCTCGCCGGTGCGGCGCTCGGCGATCGCGAGCAGCTTGATGACGTGGCCCGTGCGACCGGCCCAGGCCACGTCGTCGGCGGTGACGCCCGTGATGCCCTGCCGGTCGACGTCGTCGAGCGAGACCCGCGTGTGGAACGCCAGCGACGCGAGGATGGCGGCCTTCGCGGCGGCGTCGTAGCCCTCGACGTCGGCGGTCGGGTCGGCCTCCGCGTACCCCAGGGCCTGCGCCTCCGCCACGGCCGCGTCGAGGTCCAGGCCGTCCGCGGCCATCCGGTCGAGCACGTAGTTGGTGGTGCCGTTGACGATGCCGAGCACCCGCTGGACGCGGTCCCCGGTCAGCGACTCGCGCACCGGCCGGACCAGGGGGATCGCGCCGGCGACGGCGGCCTCGAAGTACAGGTCCACGCCCGCGGCGTCCGCCGCCGCGTACAGCGTCGGGCCGTCCTGGGCGAGCAGCGCCTTGTTCGCGGTGACGACCGCGGCGCCGTGCTCGACGGCGCGCAGCAGCAGGGAGCGCGCGGGCTCGATGCCCCCCACCACCTCGACCACGACGTCGGCCTTCGCGACGAGCCCCTCGGCGTCGGAGGTGAGCAGCGCGCGGTCGACGACCGGGTCGCGCTCGGCGTCGACGTCCCGCACCGCGATGCCGACGAGCTCCAGCGGCGCCCCGACCCGCGCGGCCAGGTCGGCGCCCTGCGTCGTGAGCAGCCGCACGACCTCCGTGCCGACGACGCCGCAGCCGAGCAGCGCGACCCGCACGGCGGGACGGTCGCCGGCGGCGGGCGTGGCGGGTCCGACGGTCTCGTCGCGTGCTGTCACCGCGTGCGCCTCTCGATCACGCCCGGGTGCCCCGGGCCTGGTGGGGTGCGTCCCGGGGCGTCGCCGCCGGGACGAGCCCCAGGATAGGGGCCGTGCCGTGGGTGCCGGGGGCGCATCCACACCCTGGGCGGGGCGCGGGCGCCGGGCGGGGCGCCGGCCGCAGGGCGGGGCGCCGGCCGCTCAGCCCAGGTCGAGCGCCAGCAGGTCGTCCTCGGTCTCGCGCCGGACCAGCACCCGGGTGGCGCCGTCGCGCACCGCCACGACGGGCGGGCGCGGGACGTGGTTGTAGTTGGAGGCCATCGAGCGGCCGTACGCGCCGGTGGCGGCGACGGCCAGCAGGTCCCCGGGCGCGACGTCGGCCGGCAGCTGCACCTCGTGCACGACGATGTCGCCGCTCTCGCAGTGCTTGCCCACCACCCGAGCCAGGACGGTCCGCGCCGCGCCCGTCCGGGAGACGACCGCCGCGTGGTACGGCGCGCCGTACAGGGCGGGCCGGATGTTGTCGCTCATGCCGCCGTCGACGGAGACGTACAGCCGGACCCGTCCGTCCTCGAGCGTGACGGGCTTGACCGTCCCGACCGTGTAGAGCGTCAGCGTGGTCGGGCCGACGATCGCGCGGCCGGGCTCGAACGACAGCCGCGGCACCGGGGTGCCGAGCTCGGCGCAGGTGGCGTCGACCGTCGTGGCGAGGTCCTTCGCGATGCGCTCGGGGTCCAGGGGCACCTCCCCCGGCAGGTACGCGATGCCGAAGCCGCCGCCGAGGTCGACCTCCGGCACGAGGTACCCGGTGCGGGCGGCGAGCTCGGCGCGCAGCCGCAGCACCGCGCCCGCGGCGACCGCGAAGCCCCCGGGGTCGAGGATCTGCGAGCCGATGTGGGAGTGGATGCCGAGCAGCCGGAGCTCCGGCGCCGCGACGACCCGCTCGAGGGCGGTCATCGCGGGGCTGGTGCCGTCGGCGGCGGTCGCGACGGACAGGCCGAACTTCTGGTCCTCGTGCGCGGTCGAGATGTACTCGTGGCCGCCCGCGTGGACGCCGGTGGTGACGCGCACCATGACCGGGGCGGGCGCGGGCTCGGCACCGTCCGCGGTGCGCGCCCGCACGGCCGCGACGAGGCGGTCCAGCTCCCCGAGGGAGTCGACGATGATCCGGCCGACCCCGGCGTCGAGCGCCCGGGCGATCTCCGCGTCCGACTTGTTGTTGCCGTGCAGGCCGATCTCCGCGCCCGGGACGCCGGCGCGCAGCGCGACCGCGAGCTCGCCACCCGTGGACGTGTCGACGCGCAGACCCTCCTCGTGCGCCCAGCGGGCCACGGCCACCGACAGGAACGCCTTGCCCGCGTAGTACACGTCGACGCCCGCGCCGAGGTGCCCGAACGCCTTCTCGAACGCGGTGCGCACCCCCCGCGCGCGGGACCGGAACGCGGCCTCGTCCAGGACGTAGGCCGGCGTGCCCTGCTCGGCGGCGAGGTCCCGCAGGTCGACGCCCGCGACGCGCACGGCGCCGTCGGCGCCCCGCACGGCGTGCGCCGGCCACGGCAGCCCCAGCGCGCCGGACCCGGGGGCGCCGTCGGTCCCGGCACCCGCCACCGCGTCGCGCGCCGCGGCGTCGGCCGCGGCCGCCTCCGAGCCGGGGTGGGCGGTCACATCCGCTCCGGCGCGCTCACCCCGAGCAGCCCCAGGCCGTTCGCGAGCACCTGCCGGGTCGCGTCGTTCAGCCAGAGCCGGGTGCGGTGCACGTCGGAGACCGGCTCGTCGCCGAACGGCAGGACGCGGCGCTGCTCGTACCACTTCTGGTACGCCCCGGCGACCTCCTCCAGGTAGCGGGCGACACGGTGCGGCTCGCGCAGCTCGGCGGCCTGCGCGACGACGCGCGGCATCTCGGCGATCCGGCCGAGCAGCAGGGACTCGGTCTCGTGGTCGAGCAGCGAGGCGTCGAAGCCGTCCTCCCGGCGCACGCCGGCGTCCGCGGCGTTGCGGGCGACCGAGCAGGTGCGGGCGTGCGCGTACTGCACGTAGTAGACGGGGTTCTCGTTGGTCGCCCGGCTCAGCAGGTCCAGGTCGAGGTCGATCGAGGAGTCCGCCGACGACCGCGCCAGCGAGTAGCGCGCCGCGTCGACGCCCACGGCCTCGACCAGGTCCTCGATGGTGACGACCGTGCCCGCGCGCTTGCTCATCCGGACCGGGGTGCCGTCCTTGACGAGGTTCACCAGCTGCCCGATGAGGATCTCGAGGTTGACGTGCGGGGTGTCGCCGAACGCGGCGCACATCGCCATCATCCGGCCGATGTACCCGTGGTGGTCGGCGCCGAGCATGATGATGACGCGGTCGAAGCCGCGCTCACGCTTGTCCAGGTAGTACGCGAGGTCGCCGGCGATGTAGGCGGCGTCCCCGTCGGACTTGATGATGACGCGGTCCTTGTCGTCGCCGAAGTCGGTGGTGCGCAGCCACGTGGCACCGTCGGCCTCGTAGACGTGCCCGAGCTCGCGCAGGCGCGCCACGGCCCGGTCGACCGCGCCGTTCTCGTGCAGCGTGTCCTCGTGGAAGTAGACGTCGAAGTCGACGCCGAAGTCGTGCAGCGACTTCTTGATCTCCGCGAACATCAGGTCCACGCCCCGGGACCGGAACGCCTCCTGCGCCTCCGCGTCGGGCAGCGTGCGGGGGTCGGGCTCGCCGGCCTCGGCGGCCTGCGCGATGACCGCGTCGGCGATGTCGGCGATGTACTGGCCGCCGTAGCCGTCCTCCGGCGCCTCCTCGCCGCGGGCGCGGGCGAGCAGCGAGCGCGCGAACCGGTCGATCTGCGCGCCGTGGTCGTTGAAGTAGTACTCGCGGCCGACGCGGGCGCCGGACGCCTCCAGGACGCGGGCCAGGCTGTCGCCGACGGCGGCCCACCGCACGCCGCCGATGTGGATCGGGCCGGTCGGGTTGGCGGAGACGAACTCCAGGTTGATGCTCTGCCCGGTCAGCGTCTCGTTGCGGCCGTACCCCGTGCCGGCCTCGACGACCGAGCGCGCGAGCTCGCCCGCGGCGGCGGTGTCGAGCGTGATGTTGAGGAAGCCGGGACCGGCGACGTCGACCTTCGCGACCCCCGGGGCGTCCGCGAGCCGGCGGGCGAGCTCCTCGGCGAAGGCCCGCGGGTTGGTGCCGGCCTTCTTCGCGAGCTGCAGCGCGACGTTGGTCGCCCAGTCGCCGTGCTCGCGCTGCCGGGGTCGCTCCACGTGCACGGTCGCGGGCAGGTCGGCGGCGTCGAGGGCGAAGGTCCCGTCGGCGACGGCGCCCGCGAGGGCGGCGCGCAGGGACTCGGAGAGCTCAGCGGGGGTCACCGGACAAGCGTAGCGACGCCCCGGCGCTGCCCCGTCCGTCGTCCACAGCCCGCGCGGCCGGTGCCGCTGGGGAGGACCCGGCGGTCAGCCCCGAGCCCGCGGCCCCCACGAGTCCTCGAGCATCCCGGGCCGGCAGGCGACGGTCGCCGCCGCCACCAGGACCACGAGAGTCCCCATGAGGAACAGCAGCGACGCCGTCCAGGTGCCCGTCGCGTCGTAGAGCACGCCCATCAGCAGCGGGCCGGTGCCGGCGATCGCGTAGCCGACGCCCTGCGTGAAGCCGGACAGCGACGCCGCCCCGGCGGACGTCCGCGTCCGCAGGTTGATGAGCGCGAGCAGGACGGGGAACGCCCCGGGACCGAAGCCGCCCAGCAGGATCCAGAGCCACACCGGGCCGCCGGGTGCGAGCAGCAGGCCGAGGTAGGACGCCATGAAGCACGCGACGAAGAACACGACGAGGCCGATGGGGTTCCGCATCCGCGACGCGGCGATCGGCGCGACGAGCGCGGGCGGCAGCCCGAGGATCGCGAACACCGACAGCCACACCCCCGCCGCGTGCGGCGACGTGCCGCCGTCCACGAGGATCTGCGGCAGCCAGGCGAACATCGCGTAGGAGTCCAGCGAGTTCATGGCGAACGTCAGCGCCATCCCCCACGCGAGGGGGCTGCGCCAGACCCGCCCGCCGGAGCGGTGCCGGGACGTCAGCGCGGGCGTCGTCGCCGGTGCGCGCCGCAGGAGCCCGCCGAGCTCGGCCCGCGCGGCGGCGGACCGCACGATCACCACCAGCCACGGCAGCGCGGCGACGACCCCGACCGCCGACCACACCGACAGCGACGCCCGCCACCCGAGCCGCTCCGCCACGGGGACCGCGAGCAGCGCCGGCAGGGCCGTGCTGAACGTCATCGTCACCGAGTACACGGACGTCACCACGCCGATGCGGTCCGGGAAGTAGCGCTTCACCACCGGCGGCAGCAGGACGTTGCCCATGCCCATACCGGCGAGCGCGATCACCGACCACGCCAGGAACCCCGTCGACGTCGACGTGCCCGAGCGCACCACCTCGCCCGTCGCCGACAGCAGCATGGCGAGGACCAGCAGCGGCTCCAGGCCGATGCGGCGGGCGAGCAGCGGCGTCACCGAGCCGAACGCCGCGAACGACACCACCGGGATGGTGCCGAGCAGCCCGGCCTCCGTGGCGGACAGCGCCACGTCCGCGCGCACCAGGTCGAGGATGGGCGACACGGACGCGACCGCGATGCGCAGGTTGAGCGCGACGAGGACGACGCCCAGCAGGACGACGCGGCGACCCCGCCACGGCGCGGCAGGACCCACAGGAGCGGAGGCAGACGGCATGCGACCTCAGGAGCGGGAGCGGAGGGCGCGCGGCGGTGGGCGCTGGCGGACGGGTGCCGGCTTCGTGTTGAATCGCGGCACAACTGACCAGGGAGACTACCCCGCATGACGCGACGCACCGGCCTCATCGACGCGACGGTGGCCCAGCTCCGGGCACGGATCACCTCCGGCGAGTGGCGCGTCGGCACCCGCATCCCCCCGGAGCCCGCGCTGGTCGAGATGCTCGGCGTCGGCCGCAACACCGTGCGTGAGGCCGTCCAGTCGCTCGTGCACGCCGGCCTGGTCGAGCGCCGTCAGGGCTCCGGCACCTACGTGCTGTCGGCGTCCGAGCTCGCGGTCAGCATGGGCCGGCAGATCGCCGACGCCCGCCAGCGCGACGTCATCGAGGTGCGCCGCAGCCTCGAGGTCGAGGCCGCCCGCCTCGCCGCACGCCGCCGCACCACCGCCGACGTCGCCACCATCACCGCGCTGCGCGACGCCCGCGCCGAGGCGTGGCGGTCCGGCCAGCTCGACCGCATGGTCTCCGCCGACCTCGCGCTGCACCGGGCCATCGCCCGCGCTGCCCGCAACCCCGTGCTGCTGTCGCTGTACGAGAACCTCATCGACGCGATCACCGACAACATCCGGTTCAACTTCGCGCAGGTGCTCCAGGACGGCGACCACCACGACGGCCTCGTCGAGGCCATCGCCGCCGGCGACGACAGCCGCGCCGTCGACGAGACCGCGACGTACCTGTCGGGACTCCTCGGCGAGGACTGACACCGCCCGCGGCCTGGTAGTCTCGTGCACCGCGCCGGTCCGACGGCCGCGCGCACGCCCTCGTAGCTCAGTGGATAGAGCGTCTGCCTCCGGAGCAGAAGGTCGTAGGTTCGAATCCTATCGAGGGCACGCAGAACGAGGCCCGGCATCTTCCCGATGCCGGGCCTTCGTTGCGTCCGCGGCGACGCACGTCAGACGGCGTCGTCGGCCGGGACGTGTCGCCGTCGTGACAGCACGGGGCCGTGAACGTCGTGCTTCCGGGACGCACGGTGTCGCCTGCGGGCAGCGGTGGTCGGGACGTCAGCCCGCGCCGCTGACCGCGACAGTGACCACCGTGCGCCCCGCGGTCGGCTGACGCACCACGGCACGCGCGGCCGCGTCCTCGACCTCGTCCGAGGCCCGAACGGTGACGATCATCTCGTCCGGGAACCAGGCGAGCATCGGCACCACCGCGCTCTCTTCGCGATCGGGCGGACCGTAGTGGTCCTCGTACCCCAGCCGCCACGCGTCCAGCGCCTCCTGCGGGGTGAGGTCCACCTCGTACACCTTCACGATGCGCGCGACGCTGTCCGGCCCGAATCCCACACCCCAGGACGACTCCTGCGACACCTGGCCGAGCATCGTGGCGGGGACAGGTGCGTCGAGCATCGGCTCCCGCTCCAGCGTCGCCAGGTGCGGTGACGGCCCCCCGTGCAGCGCCGTCCAGGCGAGGGCCGCGAGCAGGACCACGACCGCGACGAGGACCCCGCCGGTCAACCAGGGCCAGATCTGGTGCTCGCGCCGCCTGCCGACGCCGGAAACGCCCCAGGGCGCCACAGGTTCCTCCAGGATGAGCCGCCTGCGGAGGAACCTAGGGGCGGGCGATCAGCAGCGTGCGGCAAACCGGTCCGCGTCACCCGAACGGCGCGGTCACCGGGCGGTTCGGGACGGGTGCGCGTCGCCGGCCCCCTGCGCTCGGCGACGCGCACCCGCCCCGTCGCCCCCTACCGCCGCCGCGTCACGATCACCCGCTGGAGGATCACGAACGCCAGCAGCACCGCCCCGATGAACACCCGGGTCCACCAGGAGTCGAGGCCCTCGCGGGCGATGAGCACCTGGATGAGGCCGTACACGAGGACGCCGGCGCCGGTGCCGAGCACGAACCCGACGCCGCCGGACAGCAGGGTGCCGCCGATGACGACCGCGGCGATCGCATCGAGCTCCATGCCGATGCCCGTGAGGTTGTAGCCGGACTTGGTGTAGAGCGCGAAGAGGATGCCGGCGATGCCGGCGCAGGTGCCGCTGATGACGTACACCCAGATGCGGGTGCGGGCGGGGCGCAGGCCCATGAGGCTGACGGCGACGCCGCGGTCGCTGGACCCGAGGCCGTACACGGAGCGGCCGAACCGCGTGTAGTGCAGCAGGTAGACCGCGACGAGCAGCACGGCGACCGCGATGAGCATGCTGGCGTTGATGCGCCACAGCGAGCGTCCCTCGCCGAACGTGATGCTCCAGGACGCGAGGCTCGCGAACCCCTCGTCCTTGATGGCGAGGGAGTTGGTGCTGACGACGTTCGCGAGCCCGCGCGCCAGGAACATGACGGCGAGCGAGGCGATGAACGGTTGGATGTCGAACACCTGCACGAGCACGCCGATGAGCAGGCCGCAGGCGGTGCCGATGAGCACGCCGACGACGAGCACGACGGGCAGCGGCAGCCCGACCTGGAACAGCCGGGCCACGGCGAGGCCGACGAGGGCGACGACGGCTCCGACGGACAGGTCGATGCCGCCGGTGAGGATCACGAACGTCATGCCGACCGCGAGCACCAGCAGGTAGGAGTTGTCCACCATGAGGTTGGAGAACAGCTTCATGCTGATGAAGTCGGACCGGGAGGTGCTGTAGCGGCTCTGCCCGACGCCGAGCATGAGCGCCAGCGTCAGCAGCGTGCCGAGCACCGGCAGGAACCGGCGGTCGAGGTTCCCGAGCGCGCGCCACCAGGGCCGGCGCGCGGGCGTGGCGGGCGCGGGGGCGGGCGCCTGGGTGAGCTGGCCGGTCATCGCACGACCTCCACGGGTCGGGGCTGCGCGGCCCGCAGCCGGCGGGCGTCGAGCCGGGAACGCAGGAACGGCGACGCCGCGACGCACACGGCGATGAGCACGACGGCCTTGAACAGCGGGGTCGTCTGCGACGGGAGCTCGAAGATGATGACCGCGCGCTCGAGCGTCGACAGCAGCAGCGCGCCGGCGATGAGCCCGCCGAGGTTGAACCGCCCGCCGTCGAGCTTGGTGCCGCCGAGGACGACGACCATGATCGCGTCGAGCTCCTTGAGCAGGCCGATGTTGTTGGCGTCGGCGGCCATCGTCGGGGCGCCGTACACCAGCCCGGCGAGCGCGGCCAGCACGCCCGCGATGACGTAGACGCTCCACGTGGTGGTGCGGGCCCGGACGCCGGCGAGCCGGCTGGCCTCCCCGTTGATGCCGATCGACTCGAGGAACATGCCCAGCGCGGTGCGCCGGACCAGCAGCGTGACGAGGACGAACACGACGGCGGCGATGACGACCGGGGTCGGGACGCCGAGCACGAAGCCGGAGCCGATGGACTTGAACGGCGGGCTCGTGACCGTGGTGATCTGCCCCTGCGTGATGAGCATGGCGATGCCGCGCCCGGCGACCATGAGGATCATCGTCGCGATGAACGGCTGGATGCCGAGCGCCGCGACCATGAACCCGTTGAACGCCCCCACGACGACGCCGACCACGAGGCCCAGGGCGACCGCGACCGCGACGGTGGCGGCGGACCCCGGGTCGGGCGACCCGTCGAGGTACGTGAGCGACACCGCGAGCGCGATCGCCATCACGGCGCCGACGGACAGGTCGATGCCGCCGGTCGCGATGACGAGGCACATGCCGAGCGCGAGCAGCAGCGGGGTCGCGCTGTTGCGCAGCAGGTCGATGAGCTGGCCGAACAGGTGCCCGTCGCGCAGCGTGACGTCCAGGAACCCGGGGCTCTTGAGCCCGCACGCGAGCAGCAGGACGAGCAGCGCGACGACCGGCCAGAAGATGCCGTGGTCGGTCACCCGGCGCAGCGCCTGCACGCTCAGGCCCCGGGTGGGGGGCGGGGTGGCGGTGGGCGTGCTCATGAGGCCTTCTCCCCGGTGGTCGCGATGGTCTCCAGGACGTCCTCGGTGGTCAGGGTCCCGTCGTTCTCGAGCTCGGTGACCTTCTGCCGGTCGCGCATCACGACGATCCTCTGGCTGAGGCGCAGCACCTCCTCGAGCTCGGAGGAGATGAACAGCACGGACATGCCGTCGGCCGCGAGCTCGGTGACGAGGCGCTGGATCTCGGCCTTCGCCCCGATGTCGATGCCGCGCGTCGGCTCGTCGAGGACCAGCAGCCGCGGCGACGTCGCCAGCCACCGGGCGAGCAGCACCTTCTGCTGGTTGCCGCCCGACAGGTTCTTGATGAGCGCGTTCGGGTTCGGCGGGTTGATGTTGAGCGCGACGATGTACTTCTGGACCAGCTCGTCGAGCTGGCGCCGGGGCAGCCGCCGGAGCGTGCCGCGGCGGGCCTGGAGCGCGAGGGCGATGTTCTCCCGCACCGTCAGGTCGCCGATGATCCCCTCCTTCTTGCGGTCCTCGCTCGACAGGGCGATGCCCTGCTGGAGCGCGGCGAGGGGTGTCGCGAGGCGGGTGGGCGCGCCCTGCACGGCGATCTCGCCGTGGTCGGGCCGGTCGGCGCCGGTGAGCAGGCGCGCGGCCTCGGTGCGCCCGGAGCCGAGCAGCCCGGCGAGGCCGACGATCTCCCCGGGGTACAGGCTGAGGTCGAACGGCTCGACGCCGCCCTTCGAGCCGAGGCCGACGCCCCGCAGCAGCGGGGTCTCCTGCCCGGAGTGCTCGGTGACCGCGTCGCGGGCGCGCTCCTCGATGCCGGCGAGGTCCTCCTCGGCGCGCCCGATCATGTGCGAGATCAGGTCGCGCCGGCTGAGCTCGGCGGTGCGGAACTCCCCCACGAACCGGCCGTTGCGCAGGACGGTCATGCGGTCGGAGATCGCGTAGACCTGCTCCAGGAAGTGCGAGACGAACAGGATCGCGACGCCGGACTCCCGCAGCCGCCCGATGACGCGGAACAGCTCCGCGACCTCGGCCTTGTCGAGCGACGACGTCGGCTCGTCGAGGATGAGCACCCGGGCGTCGACGACGAGCGCACGGGCGATGGCGCACAGCTGCTGGACGGCGATGCTGTGGCTGGAGAGCTGCGAGCGCGGGTCGATGTCGAGGTTCAGCCGCTGCAGCGCCTCGCGCGCGGCGCGCCGGGTGGCCCGCCAGTCGATGAACGGGCCGCGCCGGACCTCGTGGCCGAGCATGACGTTCTCCGCCACGGTGAGGTTCGTGCAGAGGTTGACCTCCTGGTACACCGTGCTGATGCCGGCGCGCTGCGCCTCGTCCGGGCCGTCGAAGACGAACTCCTCGCCCTCGACCTCGATGCCCCCGGAGTCCACCCGGTACACCCCGGTGAGCGCCTTGATGAGGGTCGACTTCCCCGCCCCGTTCTCGCCCATGAGGGCGTGCACCTCGCCCGCCCGCAGGATCAGGTCGACCCCGTCGAGGGCCTTGACCCCCGGGAACGTGATGGTGATGCCGGTCATGCGGACCACCGCACGCTCGTCGGCGTGCGTCGCTGCGGACATCGGCGTCCTTCCTGGTCCCGGCTGTCGGACGGGCGGGGTGGGGCCGGGAACCCACCCCGCCCGCCTGGCTCAGTAGGCGCGGGCGTCGACGTCGGCCTGGGTGATGGTCTGGTCGAACGCCTGGTCGACCACGATGGTCTCCTTCGGCACGTCCTCGCCGTTCGCCACCTGGGTGATGAGCTCGGCGAGCTGGTCGCCGAACACCGGGTTGCACTCGACGACGTAGTTGAACTTCTTGTCGACGAGCGCCTGGAGGCCGTCGCGCACGCCGTCGACGGACACGATCTGGATGTCCTCGCCCGGCACCTTGCCGGCGGCCTCGATGGCCTCGATGGCGCCGAGGCCCATGTCGTCGTTGTGCGTGAAGATCATCGTCATCTCGGGGTACGCCTGCAGCGCCGCCTCGACGGCCGTCTTGCCCTCGGCGCGCGTGAAGTTGCCGCTGGCCTTGCCGATGACCTGGTCGCCGACGACGGCGTCGAAGCCCTCCTCGCGGTCGACCTGCGCGCCGGACCCGAGCGTGCCCTGGAGCTCGAAGATCTTGGCGTCCGGGGCGTTCTCCTTGACCCACTCGCCCGCGGTGGTGCCCTCCTGCTTGAAGTCGGCGCCGATCCACGTCACGTACGGGTCCTCGACGGTGGTGTCGACGGTGCGGTCGACGAGCACGACCGGGATGCCGGAGTCCTTGATCTCCTGGAGCACCTCGTCCCACCCGGTCTCGATGACGGGCGAGAACGCGATGACGTCGACGTCCTGGGCGACGAAGTCGCGCAGGGCCTTGATCTGGTTCTCCTGCTTCTGCTGGGCGTCGACGAAGTTGAGGTCGAAGCCGGCGTCCTCGGTGAGGCTCGCCTTGACCGACTCGGTGTTGGCGGTGCGCCACCCGCTCTCGGCACCGAGCTGCGAGAAGCCGACGCGGATGAGGTCGCCGTCCTCACCGCCGCCGCTGCCGCTGTCGGAGCTGGAGCCGCATGCGGCGAGGCCGAGGACGGCCACGAGGGAGACGGCGCCGACTGCGGCCCGCCGGGACTGACGTCCGAACATGAACTCCTCCTTGAGCACGTGGGCCGACGGCAGTGTCGGCTCCGAAATTGTGATCGTTCACAACTGTGAGGGTCAAGAGTGAACGATCACAATCCGGTAACTAGCCCCGTCGCGGAGCGGCCGTGCTGGCCCGGACGCGCACGGACGCGCCCACACTGCCGTCCACCGCCCGGGCGCCCTGGATGGCCGCGACCATCTGCTCGAGGCAGCGCCGGCCCAGCTCGGCGAAGTCGGGCGTGACGGTGGTCAGCGGCGGGAAGAAGTGCGCCGAGCCCTCCACGTCGTCGAACCCGATGACCGAGACGTCGGCCGGCACCCGCACCCCGGCCTCCGCGAAGGCATGCAGCAGACCGAGCGCGAGCTGGTCGTTCGCGGCGAACACGCCCGTGGGCAGCTCCTCCGCCCCCGCGCGCCACTTCTCCACCAGCTCCTGGCCGATCCGGTAGCCGGTGCTCGCGCGCCAGTCCCCCGGCACCGGCTCGCGCGGCGTCACGCCCGCCTGCCGCATCGCGTCCCGCCAGCCCCGGGACCGGGAGCGGGCGTCCAGCCAGGACTCGGGGCCGGTGACGTGCAGGATGTCCGTGTGACCCAGGTCCAGCAGGTGCTGGGCCGCCATCCGGCCGCCGGCGTACTGGTTCACGGCGGCCGTGTACACGCCCGGCCCCAGGTCGGACGGCCCCAGCATGACCACGGGGAGCTGCTCGTCCGCGAAGCCCTGCACGGCGTGCACCGCCTCGTCGTGCGACGCGATGACCACGGCCCCGTCCACGCCCTGCTCCAGGAAGTGCCCGAGCGCGCCCCGCACCGACGCCACGTCCCACTGCGTCACCGTGGCGACCGAGACGTACATGCCGGAGCTGCGGGCCGCGTTCTCGACGGCGATCAGCGTCATGGTCGGGCCGTGCAGCGGCGAGTCCTCCGTGACCACGCCGATCGACCCGGTACGCCGCGTGACCAGGGCGCGGGCGACGGAGTTGCGGCGGTAGCCCAGCTCGCTGATCGCGGCCTCGACCTTCGCGCGCGTGCGGTCGCTGACGTTGGGGTGGTCGTTGAGGACGCGCGAGACGGTCTGGTGGGACACGCCCGCGCGCTGGGCGACGTCGAGGATGCCCGGGCGGCGCGGCTTGCCGCCGCGGCCTCGCCCGACCTGCCCGCCCTGCGTCGCGGCGCCCTGCTCGACGACGCCCTGCGTCGCGGCGCGCTGCGGCTCGGCGCCACCGGACTCCATCGCCCGTCCACCTCTCTCGATCCACCGGTCGGACACGGGCCCCGGCCGCCGTCCCGCCCGCGGGACGATAGTGAACGTTAACAGGTCCAGGCCCGGACCGACCGGCGTCAGGAGGCGGTCCCGGACGCCGGACGGCCCATCATGGCACCGGCTGCGGCGCGGGCCGGGTGTCCTCCCCGGGAGCGGGGCGCACGAGCGCCCGCGCCCGCCTCACCGCGACCGCCACGTCGTCCACCGCGTGCTCCTCGTCGCGCAGGGCCGCGAGCACCCCGACCCGGCCGACCAGGGCGCGGTGGTGCACGCGCAGGCCCGTGATCAGCACCGCGACCCCGCGCTGCTCCAGGCCGGTGACCAGCTCCTGGAGCACCTGCGCGCCGGTCGCGTCGATGTGGTGCACGCGCGCGAGGTCGAGGACGACCACGTCCGCACCGCGGACCGACGCCGCGTGGTCGAGCACCCGCTCCGCCGCCGCGAAGAACAGCGAGCCCTCCACCCGCAGCAGCGCGACGCGCTCGTCGCCGGCAGCGGCCGGGCCGGGCAGCTCCAGGCGGTGGACGCCCGCGGCCCGTGCGAGGCTGCGCAGGCTGATGACGGCCGCGACCGCCATGCCGAGCCCCACCGCGTAGACCAGGTCGACGGTGATGGTGACCACCGCGGTCAGCACCAGCAGCAGCGCCGCCGCGCGGGTCGACCCGAGCACCGAGCGCACCGTCCGCACGGACACCATGCGCACGGCGGTCACGAGCAGCACCCCCGCCAGGGCGGCCAGCGGGATGCGGGCGACCACGGGGCCGGCCAGCGCGACGACGCCCAGCAGCACCAGCGCGTGCACCACCGCGGCCGCGCGCGTCCGGGCGCCGGAGCGCACGTTGACGGCGGTCCGGGCGATCGCGCCTGTCGCGGGCATGCCCCCGAACAGGGCGGAGGCGACGGACGCCAGCCCTTGCCCGACGAGCTCCCGGTCGCCGTCGTACGGCCCGGCTCCGGGGTAGCCGGCGGCGACGCGGGCCGACAGCAGCGACTCGATCGCCGCGAGCGCCGCGACCGTCACCGCGGGTGCGGCGAGGGCGGGCAGGGCGCCGAGGTCCACCGCGGGCAGGGCGGGCGCCGGCAGCCCGGCGGGCAGCTCGCCGATGGTCGCGAGCGGCAGCCCGGCCGCGGAGGCGACGACCGTCACCAGGACGATGGCGACGAGCGACCCGGGGACCGCACGGTGGACCCGCGGCGCCAGCGACATCGTGACGGCGACCGCGCCCACCACCGCGAGCGACCACGACGCCCGCGGGCCGCTGACCTCGTGCAGCACCTGCCAGGCCGCGACGACCGCGTTCGCGTCGTGCCCGCCGGCGGTGACCCCGAGCGCCGCCGGCACCTGCTGGAGCGCGATGATGACGGCGATGCCGAGGGTGAACCCCTCGATCACCGGCCACGGGATCAGGCCGACCGCCCGCCCGAGCCGGAGCACCCCGGCGAGCACGACGAGCACGCCGGCGAGCAGCCCCACCAGCGCGAGCGTCCCCGACCCGTACCGCGCGACGATCGGCGCGAGCACCACCACCATCGCGCCCGTGGGGCCGGACACCTGGACGGGGGAACCGCCGAACACCGCGGCGACGACGCCGGCGACGACCGCGGTGACGAGCCCGGCGGCCGCCCCCGCACCCGAGCTGACGCCGAACGCGAGCGCCAGCGGCAGCGCGACCACGCCCACGGTCACGCCGGCCACGAGGTCACCGCGCCAGGACGTGCGCAGGTCGGCGTAGTCCCGGGCCGAGGGCAGCAGCGAGCGGACGCCGGCGAGCGCGCTCACCGCGCGGCGCCCGGCAGCGCGGGCTGCTGCTCCCGAGCCTCGGAGAGCTGCCGCTGCGTCGTCCGCAGCACCTCCTCGAGCAGGGCCCGGGCGACGCGCAGCAGCTCGGCGACGTGCGGCGAGGCCAGCCGGTAGGACACCGCGCTGCCCCGGCGCTCGGAGTCGACGAGCTGGTAGCGGCGCAGCACCGCGAGGTGCTGGGAGAGGTGCGACGCCTCCAGCCCGGTCTCCTCGAGGAGCTCGGCGACGGGCACCTCGTCGGCGGCGGCGAGCAGCTCCAGCACCCGGATGCGGACGGGGTGCGCGAGGCCCTTGAACAGGTTCGCCTTGATCTCGTTGAGCGGCTGCGGGGTGGGCACCGGACTCCCGACGGATGATGGGTTGATGGATCCATCATGCCACGAAGCCACGGTGGCTCCCGCCGACGGCCTCAGGGGACGGGCGCCGCCTCCGGCCGGTCGGCGCGGTGCGGGCCCGGCCTCCGGCCCACCAGGGCGCCGACCCGGCGTGACAGCCGGTGCGACGGCCCCTCGACGACCCGGAAGAACACCTCCGCCAGCAGCAGCGACGCCGGCACCGTCAGCAGCAGCACGGCCGGCGTCACCCAGCCCGTGAGGAAGCCGACCGCGACGACGACCGGCTCGTGGACCAGGTAGAGGCTGAACGAGCGCGTGCCGAGCCAGTGCACGGCGGGGTGCCGCAGCGGCCGGTCGAGCGGCCCGAGCGCCGCGACGACCAGCAGCGCCGCGCCGCCCGCCTGGAGCACCCGGGCGAGCGCGAGCACCCCCACCGGCAGCCCCGCGCGCAGCCCCCCGAGGTCGAGCAGCCACGGGCCGCTCGCGAGCAGCGCGGCCCCGGCCAGCACCCCGGCCCGCGTCACCCCGCCCCAGCGCGCGACCGCCGCACCGAGCCGCTCACGGTCGGCCGCCAGCAGGCAGCCCAGGCCGAACAGCGGCAGCTGGTACAGCGCGCCCAGCGCGTACGGCCGGTCGACGGGCCCGGTCGCGGCGCCGACCCACGCGACGACGGCCAGGGCGGCACCCGCCACCACGGCGTGGCGGCGCAGGCGGGTCGCGAGCCACACGAACAGCGGCAGGGCCAGCGAGAACACGACCTCCCAGCGCAGCGACCACAGCGCCGTCATCGTGGAGCCGACGGGGCCGGCCAGCAGGGTGAGGTCCGCGAGCACGCCGGCCCGGCCCACGTCCCCGTGGAACACGAGCCACGGGCTCAGCCCGGCGGTCTCGCCCCGGGGCACGGCGAGGCGCAGGGCGACCGCGAGCGCCACGGCGGCCCACACCGGCAGGTACAGCCGCAGCAGGCGCTGCGGGTAGTAGGCGCCCCACCGGTGCCGGGCGCGCTGCGCCGCGACGGTCAGCACGAACCCGCTGAGCACGAAGAACACCTGCACGGCCACCTCGCCGTCCCACAGCAGGTGCAGCGGCGTCGCGGTGACCGCCAGGACGAGCGCGCTGCGCGGGGCACCCGGGTCGTCGTAGGCCGCCATGAGCGCGGGGACGAGCAGCAGCGAGTGGTGCACGAGCACGACGAGCGCCGCGACGCCGCGCAGGCCGTCGAGCGCGGCGAGGCGCCCGGGCGACGTGCCGGTACGGCCGTCGACGTCGGCGGGGACGGGCATCGGCACCTCCGGGTCGGGGCCGGCGGGTCGCGGGCCGAGCGGCCAGGGTGGCGGGCGGCGGCGCGTCCGGGGACCGCCGACCGGGTGGCTTTCGCCCGATTCACCCGTTTTGGGTGGGTTGACCGTCCAGCGCGCGGGGGGCGCCCCGTCGTGGCAGCGTGCGGGCATGACGACGACGGCCGCGCCGGTCGCCCGAGCCCCCTGGGACACCGGCTCCCCCGCCCGGCTCCTGGCCGCCGCGCTGGTCTGCGGCTCGGCGGTGCTGCTGTTCGCGGTGCACACCCGCCCGCTCGGCTACGTGCCGCTCGTCGCCGGCGTGCTGGTGGCCCTGGCGGTGGACCGGGGGCTCGCGCGCGACCTCGGCCTCGTCGCGACCGGCATGGCGATCATCTCGGCGATCTCGCTCGAGGCCGACCTGTCCGACGCGGGCATGGCGCGGTTCACGGTCGCGCTGTCGCTGGCGGTGCTCGTGCCGTGGGCGCTGTCCCGGTACGTGTTCGGCCAGCGCACGATCGTGTTCCCGGTGGCGACCGGCCGGCGGTGGACGCGGGCGCAGCTCGTCTACCTCGCCGTGGTCGTCGTCGCGGGGTACCTGATCCTGCCGTTCTACTTCATCGGGTCGGGCGCATACCGCAACTGGCCCGAGGTCACCGGCGGCGCCGAGATCGCCCGGCTGTTCGTCGGCGTCAACGCCGTGGGCATCTGGGACGAGCTGTTCTTCATCTGCACCGTGTTCGCGCTGCTGCGCCGGCACCTCGGGCTCTGGACCGCGAACGTCCTGCAGGCGACGGTGTTCGTGTCGTTCCTGTGGGAGCTGGGCTACCGCGAGTGGGGCCCGCTGCTGACCGTGCCGTTCGCGCTCGTCCAGGGCTGGATCTTCGCCCGCAGCGCCTCGCTGACCTACGTGCTCGCGGTCCACCTGCTGTTCGACCTGGTGGTGTTCGGGGTGCTCGTGCACGCGCACCACCCGCACCTGCTGGACGTCTTCGTCACCGCGCCCCGCTGATCGGCGGACGCAGCGGAGGGGGACCGGGCCACCCTCCCTGGCCCGGTCCCCCTCCGTGTCCCCCTGCGAGCCGGCGGCGCGGGGCCGCGAGCTGGTCCCCGGCCCTCACGGGGCCGGGGCGTCAGGTGCCGGCCCTCAGGCCGGGGTGCGCCGCGAGGCGGCGATCTTGCGGCCGAGCGCGATGAGCGCGCCGGTCGCGGCGATGGCGGTGACGACCTTCACGGGTGCGGGCACGGGGTTCTCCTCAGCGGTGGACGCGGTGCCGGGTCCCGCGGGCGCGCTGCACGAGGTCCCCGAGGCCGACGACGGCGATCACGGCCACGAGGCCGACGACGACGATCAACACCTGGGGGGTCATGCTGCTCTCTCCTGCGGTTCCGGCTGGCTGGCACGACCATCGTGGCCCGCCGGACCCCCTCGGCGGATCGCCCGCCCGCCGTATCCTCGCGTACGACGAACGGCGTACACCGGGGGTCGCGGGGTCCACCCGGACGCCTACGCGGACGCCTCCGCGACCCCGGGCGCACCCTGAGCGGCGCCGTCCCGCGCGGGCACGGTGCGCGCCGGACGGTCGGCCACCGAGACGTTGTGCCGGAACACGTCCTGCGGGTCGTAGCGCCGCTTGAGCTCGCGCAGGCGCTCGAGCGTCGCACCGGGGAACGCCTCGGCGACGCGCTCGGGCCGCGGGTCGGTCTCGAACGACACGTACAGGCCGTCCACGTGCGGCGCCAGCACGTCCCACGCCGCGTCGAGACTGCGCCGGTCGGTGCCGAACGCCGCGAGGTTGAAGTTCGCCGAGCGGTGGGCGTACGCCGTGGCGTCGCGCGGGACGTCGTGGACCGCGCCGCCCGCGGCCCGGATCTGGAAGAACGGCGTGACCCCGCTCCGCACCAGCCGGGCGAGGTCGGCCGCGAGCGCCGGGGTGAGGTGCTCGGCCATCGCGTTGCGCGTCACGGGCTCCCCCTCGGAGGTGTGCCGCTGGTCGGGCACGGACACGACCGCGCTGTACGGCAGGAGCTGCACCTGCTGCTGGAGCAGCGGGGCGATCCGCGCGAACGGCTGCAGCCGCTCGATGATCGTGTCCGGGTCGTCCGAGTCGACCATCGCCATGACCTGCGCGACCATCACCCCGCCCCGCGGCGGGCCCATGAGGAGGAACGCCGTCGTGTCCCGCGGCGCGGCCTCGACGGCGGCACCCCAGTCGACGAGCAGCCGCTGCGTGTCGGACGCGTCCAGGACGAGCTGCGCGAACCCGACGTCCCCGACCTCGTCGACCTCGAACTCGAAGGACGTGACGACGCCCAGGTTGCCCCCGGCCCCGCGCAGTCCCCAGAACAGGTCCGGGTTCTCGGCGTCCGAGGCGCGCACGACGGAGCCGTCCGCGAGCACGACCTCGGCGGCGCGCAGGTGGTCGAGCGTGAGCCCGTGCTCGCGCACGAGGAAGCCGATGCCGCCCGCGGTCGCGAGCCCGCCCACCCCCACGCCGCCGTAGTCGCCGGAGGTGAGCGCCCACCCGAGCGGCTGCAGCGCCGCGGCGACCTCGCCCCACCGGGCCCCGGGCTCGATGCGCACCCGGCGGGCGGCGTGGTCGAGCACCTCGATCGCCGACATCCGCGACAGGTCCAGCACGATGCCGCCGTCGTTGGTGGAGCGTCCGCTGATGCCGTGCCCGCCCGAGCGGATCGCGAGCGGGACGTCCTGGGTGCGTGACCAGCGCAGCGCCTCGACCACCTGCGCGGTGTCGGCCGGACGCAGCACGAGCCCCGGCCGTCCCCCGCGCAGGTAGGTCGAGCGGACCGCCGCGTAGCCGGCGTCGCCCGGCTCGACCGCCGCGTCCGCGAGCGCCGCGGGCACGGCGTCGTAGTCGATGCCCGGGCGGCGGGCGGCGCGCACGGCGGCGCTGCGCGTCGTGCCCACCACGGTGCCGCGGGCCGCCCGCACGGCGGCGACCCTCTCGCGCACGGGCCCGGCCACCTCGGCCGCGAACCGGGACACGGCGGCCTCGTCCGCCGCGCCGACGACGACGGTGCCCACGCCGGCCTCGAGCACCAGGTCCGCCAGCGCGTCGACACTGGCGTCCGGCGCCGGGACCACCACGCCGCGCCGGACCTCCCGCGCGTCGCGGCCCTCGGCGGCCAGGGCGGCGTCGAGGGCGCGCTGCTCGGCGAGCAGGGCGTCCGGGGACGTGGCGGACAGCCACCACCCGTCGGCCGCGCGCGCGGCCGACGCCACCGCGCGGCCGGGACCGGGCGCGCCCAGCCACAGCGGGAGGTTGTGCGCCGGGGCGGGACCGCGCGCCGCCCCGGGGACGACGTGGTGCCGGCCCGCCAGCCCGAACGGTCGCGGGTCCGCGGCGTCCCACAGCCCGCGCAGCACGGCCGCGACCTCCTCGAGGGCCTCGTCGGTCCCGTCGGCGTCGACCTCCTCGGCGGCCAGGCCGAGCGCGAGTCGGCCCGACGACAGGTGGTCGAGGTGCGCCGCCGCGCGGGCCAGCACCGCCGGGGGCCGTCCCGTGGTCCGCAGGCCCAGCGTCGCGACGCCGACGCGCCGGGTCCCGGACGCGACGTGCGCCAGCAGCGTCCACGGCTCCAGGGCCGCGTCGCCCCCGTCCGGCACCACGACGAGGTCGAGGCCCTCGTCCTCGGCGCGGGCCGCGAGGCGGGCGGCCGCGCCGGGGTCGGCGGGGTCGACGGGCAGCAGGACGCCGAGCCGGAGCGGGTGCCCGAGGTCGGCGGTCACGCCCCCACCCCCGGCGCGGGGGCCTGCGCGCGCTCGGCGGCCACGAGCTCGCGGACGGCCGGCGCAATCTCCTGGCCGACCGTGGCGAGCAGCGTGGGGTCGTCCCCCGCGACGACGAAGGCGCTCACCCCGTGCTCGATCGCGAGGGCGGCGAGCTCCTCGACCCACTGGCGCGGCGGACCGACGAGCAGCTCGCCGGTGGGCTGCGGCGTGAGGCGGCCGCCGACGTTGAGCAGCCGGCGGACCGCGGCGGGCTCACGACCGGCCGCGAGCGCGGCCTCGTCGATGCGCGCGTTGCCGTCGTCGAGGTCCTGGAGGCTGCTCAGGTAGGCGAGCGACGGCAGCCAGCCGTCGGCCACCTCCCCCGTGAGCCGGAGCATCCGCGGCTTGTAGGCACCGACCCAGATGCCGACCGGGTGCGCGGGGGCCGGCCCGCGCCGCGCACCCACGGCGGACCAGTACTCCCCGGGCAGGTCGACGCGCGACCGGTCGCCCGTGTCCCACAGCGCCCGGACGACCGCGACCGCCTCGCGCAGCGCGTCGACGCCCTGGCCCGGCGTCAGCCGGCGGCCGCCCATCGCCTCGATCGCGTCCCAGAAGCCGCCCGCCCCGAGCCCGAGCTCGACGCGCCCGCCGGACAGCAGGTCCAGGCTGGCGACGGCCCGGGCGAGCACGGCGGGCGGGCGCAGCGGCAGGTTCGCGACGTTCGGCGCGAGCCGGATGGTGGTCGTCCGCGCGGCGACCCACGACAGCAGGGTCCAGGTGTCGAGGAACGAGGGCTGGTACGGGTGGTCCTGGAAGGTCGCCAGGTCCAGGCCGACCTGCTCCGAGAGCTGTGCCAGGCCCACCACGCGGTCCGGGTCCGCGTTCGTCGGCGTGATGAACGACCCGAACAGCAGGTCGTGGCCGTAGTCCGTCATCGTGCTCCCTCCGCGCGCCGACGCTCGTCGGCTCACACGATCGTATGTCGTACAGATCATTGGCACAACCACGCGACCGGCGTACCATCGGCGACCATGACCGCGATCGAGACCGGGACCGAGACCCGCCAGTCCGACCTCGGCTGGTCGCTGGGCGTGCTGCTCCGGGCGTACGAGCGCGGGCTCGCGTCGGCGCTCGCGGACGTGCCGCACGGGTTCCGCGGGTTCCTCGTGCTGCGGGAGGTGGTGCGCGGGGCCCACCCGAGCCAGGCCGCCCTCGCCGCCAGCCTCGGCATCGACCGCACCGTGATGACCTACCTGCTGGACGACCTCGAGGGCGCCGGGCTGGTCACGCGCCGCGTCGCCGAGGTCGACCGCCGCCAGCGGCGCGTCCTGGCCACCCCCGAGGCGGAGGGGCTGCTCGCCGACCTCGAGCAGCGCGTGGCCCACGCGGAGGACGCGGTGTTCGGCGCCCTGGACCCGTCCGAGCGCGGCACCGTCTGCGCCCTGCTGCGCCGGGCGGCGTGCGGGTACCGCGACCCGGACGAGCACCCCTGCGCCGTCGTCGAGCAGGCGCTCGGCGGCTGAGGCCGGACGCCCCGGCCGGTCGCACGCCGCGCCGGGGCACAATGGGCCGGGCGCCGCTCCCGCGGCGCGGAGGTGCGCGGACGGCACGACCGGCACCACCCGGGGACGCACGGAAGAGGGACGGCGATGGCGACCATCGGCAGGGCGCAGGACAAGCGCGAGGCGGCGCTGCTGAGCGTGTTCGGCCCCGCGCAGGTCGGCGACCCGCTCGCACCGGACCGCGAGGTCGCCGACGCCGACCGCGAGCGCGACCTCGCGCTGCGCACCGAGTTCGTCCGCGTCGCCGGCGCGGACGGGCGGTCGTACCTCGTGGAGCGCCCGGTCTCGGGCTGACCCCCCCGGGGCGAGCGCCCCTGGACGAGCACCCCGGGGCGAGCGCTCCGGGACGAGCGCTCCGGGACGACCTGCCGCGAGCCGTCTGCCCCGGGGGGCAGGCGTCGGGCCCCGGGACACCCCGGGGCCCGACGCCACCGCCCCGCGCCGACCGCGGCCGGGTCAGCGCGGCGCGCTCCCCCGGCGCCGACCGCTCAGCGCGACGACGAGCGCCGCGACCCCCGCGACGAGCCCGAGCCCGCCCAGGACGCGGGAGGGCACGTCGGCGGCCCTGTCCGCGTCCGCCGTCGCGGCGTCGTCCGCGCCGGCAGCCGTCGCGCCCGCCCCGTCGTGGCTCCCGTGCGCCTCCCCCGCGGCGGTGGTGGTGAGCTCGGGTGCCGGGTGGTCGGGCTCCGCGTCGCCGTCCGCCACCTGGTCCCAGTCGACGACCTCGCCGTCGGCGTACTCCTGGTGGGCCGGCAGGACCAGTCGCGTCCCCGCCTCCGGCAGCGGGCCGACGGAGAGCTCGAACTCCTCGAACTCGCCGTCGCCGATCCCCTCCCCCTGCGCCGTCCAGACCACGCGCACCGGCGCGCGGGTCAGCGTCGCCCCGCCGACGTCGACGGGCTCGGGCAGCTCCCCCTCCTCCACGGTGGCGGTCCACCCGGCGACGGGGCGCGTGGACACCGAGCTCAGGGGCGTGGCGGTGGGCAGGTCGACCGTGACGCGGGTGGTCGCCGACGTCGGGGACTCGTTGGGCACGCGGAACGTGAGGACCGTCCACCCGCCCGCGGCGGTGGACTCCGGGACGACGCGCACGTGGGCGGACGCGGCGGCGGCGGGCAGGAGGACGAGCGCGCCGGCCAGGGCGGCCGAGGCGAGCAGGGACGCCGCGCGGACGCGGGCAGGGCGAGGTGCGGACATGGTGGTGCCTTCCGGGTGCGACGGGACGCGCGGCAGCGCCCGGGACGGGCGGCGCGCGAGGACGACGCGACCGGGGCCGGTCCCGCCCGGCGGCAGGCCGGGGGGTGTCAGGCGGCGGTCGCGGCAGGCACCGGCACCGGCGGCCCGCGGCGGACCGCCCCGCCCCGGTGCACCGCGGGCGGGCGCGGGCGGACGACCTCGGGGCG
>NZ_JBCLVN010000045.1:0-61282 GCF_039548315.1 Cellulomonas olei | reverse complement strand
CGCGCCGCCGTCACGACCGCCGCGTCCGGCACCTCCCGCACCCCGGCCCGCGCCGGCGCCGCCGGGCCGACCCGTCGCGCCACCCCGCGGGCCACCGCCGCGCCGTGCGCCGCCCGACCCTCCGCGACCGTCCTGCCCTGCTGCACCCATCACCTGTCTCCGTTCATCCTGTCGGCCCCGTCAAGCCCGTCGAACGCGTCGATCTCGGGCAGGTACGGAGCGAGCGGGGGCAGCTCGTCGAGGTTCGTGAGGCCCATCCGCTCCAGGAAGTATCCCGTGGTCCGGTAGAGGAACGCACCGGAGGCCGGGTCGACGCCCGCCTCGGCCACCAGACCACGTGCCGTCAGGGTCCGCACGACGCCGTCCACGTTGACGCCGCGGACCCCCGAGACCTGCCCGCGCGTGACGGGCTGCCGGTACGCGATCACCGCGAGCGTCTCGAGCGCCGCCTGCGTCAGCCGGGCGGTCTGCCCGTCGAGCACGAACCGGCCCGCGACCTGGTGGTACGCGGGTGCGGAGTAGATCCGCCAGCCCTCGCACACCTGCCGCAGCTCGAACCCGCGCGGGCGTCCGCCGTGCTCCCCGCGGTACTCCTCCGCGAGGGTGCGCAGCAGGTCGACGACCTCCCCGGTGGGCAGGCCCAGCACGGTCGCGAGACGCACCGCCGGGACGGGCTCGTCGGCGACCATGAGCACCGCCTCGAGCGCCGCCAGCGCCCCGCCGGGCAGGTCGGCGACGTCGAAGGCGAGCTCCTCGGGCGCGGGCGCCAGCTCCCCCTCCGCGGGGGCCGGCACCGGCGCGTCCCCGGTCGGTGCGTCCGTCATGCGTCCGTCCCCTCGTCGAAGTCCGACTCCACCGCGACGTCGCCGTCGCCCGTCCCCGTCCACCGCACCGTCAGCTCGCCGAGCGGCGTCACCTGGTCGAAGCCCACCGCCCCCTCGCGGAACAGCTCGAGCAGCGCGAGGAACCGCGCCACGACGACGAGCGTCGACGACGCGTCGGCGGTCAGCGCGCGGAAGGTCGTCGCGCCGGAGTGGCGCAGGCGGTCCGCCACCAGGGCGGCCTGCTCCCGGACGCTCACCGCGGGCGCGTGCAGGTGGCTGATGTCGACGCCCGGCGGGGGCGGCGCCGGCGACAGCGCCTTGGCGGCCAGGGCCGCGAGCTCCTGCGGCCCGATCTGCCAGACCAGCTCCGGGAGCATCGCCGCGAGCTGCGGCTCGAGCTCGACGGTGCGGGGGAACCGGCGGCCCTGCTCGACCAGGCGCGTGCCGATGTCCGCCGCGACCACCTTGTACGCCCGGTACTGCAGCAGCCGCGCGAACAGCAGGTCCCTGGCCTCGAGCAGCTCGAGGTCCTCGGCGTCCTCGACGTCGCCCGCCGGCAGCAACCGGGCCGCCTTGAGGTCCAGCAGCGTCGCCGCGACCAGCAGGAACTCGCTCGCCTGCCCGAGGTCCCACGTGCGCCCGCCCTCGGTGGCCGCACGCTCGGCGGCGCGGATGTGCGCGATGAACTCGTCCGTGACGACCGCCAGCGCGACCTCGGTGATGTCGAGCTTGTGCTTCGAGATCAGGCCGAGCAGCAGGTCGAACGGGCCCGAGAAGTTGTCGAGGTGCACCTCGAACGCGCTCGAGCCGACGGGGGCCGCCCCGGTCGTCCCGTCGGGCTGCGGCGGCGCGGGCGCCTCAGGCGGCGTCGCCACGGGCGACGAGCTCCCGCGCCAGCTGCCGGTACGCGTGCGCCCCGGCGTGCGTCGGCGCGTAGGTGGTGATCGGCTCCGCGGCCACGGACGCGTCCGGGAACTTCACGGTGCGCCCGATGACGGTCTGGAGCAGCGTGTCGCCGAAGGCCTCGTGCACCCGCGCCACCACCTCGCGGGCGTGCAGCGTGCGGGGGTCGTACATGGTCGCGAGGATGCCGTCGACCTCGAGGCGCGGGTTCAGCCGGTCGCGCACCTTCTCGATGGTCTCGACGAGCAGCGCCACGCCGCGCAGGGCGAAGAACTCGCACTCGAGCGGGATGAGCACGCCGTGCGCCGCCGTCAGCGCGTTCACGGTGAGCAGGCCGAGCGACGGCTGGCAGTCGATGAGCACGACGTCGTAGTCGTCCAGCACGGGGCGCAGGACGCGGGACAGGATCGACTCGCGCGCCACCTCGGAGACGAGCTGGACCTCGGCGGCCGACAGGTCGATGTTCGCCGGCAGCAGGTCCAGCCCGGGGACCTCGGTCGGGCGCACGAGGTCCGCGACCTGCGCGTGCCGGTCGACGAGCAGGTCGTAGACGGTGCGGTCGAGCTCGTGCGGGCTGATGCCCAGGCCGACGGAGGCGGCACCCTGCGGGTCGAAGTCCACGATGAGCACCCGGCGCCCGTACTCGGCGAGCGCCGCGGCGAGGTTGATCGTGGTCGTCGTCTTGCCGACGCCGCCCTTCTGGTTGCACATGGCGATCACCCGCGCGGGCCCGTGCGCGGCGAGCGGAGCGGGGACGGGGAAGTCGGGCAGGGGCCTGCCCACCGGGTCGAGAACGGTCTCGGTCGTCTCCTCGCGTGCCACCCGCACAACCTACCGGAGCGGCGACCCGGTCAGCCGCGTCCCGCGCCGGTGGCGGCGGCCCCGTCCGGCCCCTCCGCCCGCTGCCCCGGCCGCTCGCCCGCCCGCTGCCCCGGCCGCTCGCCCGCCCGCTGCCCCGGCCGCTCGCCCGCCCGCTCGCCCGCCCGCTCCCGGGCCTGGTCCCGGCGGGCCCGCGGGTGGCTGGTCACGTAGACCTCCCGCAGCGTGTCCGGCGTCACCCTCGTGTAGATCTGCGTGGTCGTGACCGAGGCGTGCCCGAGCAGCTCCTGGACCACCCGCACGTCCGCGCCGCCGGCGAGCAGGTGGGTCGCGAACGAGTGCCGCAGCGTGTGCGGCGACACGTGCGCGGCCCCGGGCAGGCCGGCCCGCTCGGCGGCCGTGCGCAGCACCGCCCAGGCGCTCTGGCGCGACAGCCGCGCCCCGCGGGTGTTGAGGAAGACGGCCGACCCGCCGCGCCCCGCGGCGGCCAGCGCCGGCCGCGCGCGCACGAGGTACGCCTCGACGGCCTCGACCGCGTAGGCGCCGACGGGCACGACCCGCTCCTTGCTCCCCTTGCCGAACAGGCGGACGGCCGCGCGGCCGGGGGTCAGGTCCAGGTCGTCGACGTCCAGCCCGACCGCCTCCGAGATGCGCGCACCCGTGGAGTACAGGAGCTCCAGGAGCGCGCGGTCGCGCAGCGGCACCGGGCCGTCGCCCAGGGAGGCGGCCCCGAGCAGGCGCTCGACGTCGTGCGTCGAGATCGCCTTCGGCAGGCGCTGCGGCTGCTGGGGCGGGCGCACGGCGCGGGCCGGGTCGTCGGGAGCCTGGCCCTCGAGGACGGCGAACCGGTGCCAGCCCCGCACCGCCACCACCGCGCGGGCCGCGGACGACGCGGACAGCACCGCCCGGCCGTCGGAGCCCGTGCGCACCGCGGTGAGGAAGTCCTCGACGTCGCCCTCGGTCACGTCCCCGATGCCGACGCGACCGGCGCACGCGAGGTGCTCGACGTACCGCGCGAGGTCGCGGCGGTACGCGGCGAGCGTGTTGGCGGACAGCCCCCGCTCCACGGTGAGGTGGGCGAGGTAGCCGTCGAGGGCGACGCGCAGCGCCGGCGGGACCTCGGGCGCGGGGCGGGCCGGGGCAGGACGGGCCGGCGCGGGCGCGGACGTGCCGCTCTCCCCCATGGCCGTCCTCCCGGTCCGCCGTCCGCCTACAGCGGGAGGAACACGTCCACGGCCACCGCGACGGACAGCAGCGACAGGTACGTGATCGACCCGTGGAACACCGACATCGCGCGCAGCCTGCCGCGGCTCGGGTCCTGCGCGCGACGGTACAGCGCGATGGTCGACCAGAGGAACCACCCGCCGAGCACCGTCGCGACGACGGCGTACACCCAGGTCATGCCGGCGACCGGCACCAGCAGCAGCGAGCACGCGATCATGGCCACGGTGTACGCGATCATCTCCCGCGCGACCTTCGCCTCGGCGGCGACGACCGGCAGCATCGGCACCCCGGCGGCGGCGTAGTCCTTGCGGAACTTCATGGACAGCGGCCAGTAGTGCGGCGGCGTCCAGAAGAAGATCACCCCGAACAGCAGCACCGCGGCCCACGACACGCCCCCGGTGACCGAGGACCACCCGATGAGCACGGGCATGCACCCGGCCGCGCCGCCCCACACGATGTTCTGCGGGGTCCGGCGCTTGAGGATCATCGTGTAGCCGACGACGTAGATGAGGATCGCGCCGCCGGTGAGCAGCGCGGAGGGCACGTTCACCAGCAGCGCCAGCCACGTCAGCGACGCCACGCCGAGCGCGAGGCCGAACACCAGCGCAGCGCGCGGCGTGATCTCCCCGGTCACGAGCGGCCGGCGCTTCGTGCGGTTCATGACCTGGTCGATGTCGCGGTCCAGGTAGCAGTTGAGGACGTTCGCCGAGCCCGCGGCCGCCGCCCCGCCGACGAGCGTCGCGAGCACGAGGCCGATCGGGGGGAACGTGCCCTGGGCGAGGATCATCGTCGGCAGCGTGGTGACGAGCAGCAGCTCGATCACGCGCGGCTTCGTCAGCGCGACGTACGCGCCGACGCGGCGACGCAGCGTGCGGGGAGCGGCGCCGGCGCCGGCCGGCCGCACCGGCGGGCGGGAGGACCCGGCGGGAGCGGCTGGGCTCATCGTGCGCACGCTCCGGTCCTCCGCCCCTGTCGCTCGGCCCCGCGGCGGTCCGCCTGCGGATGGTTCCGGCCATCGTACGGCCCTTTCGGCAGCAGAGGGGGCCGTCACGCGCATGGGACCTCGGTCCCAGAGGTGTGACGTCCGTCGCCCTGGCCCCCTCCCTGCTGTGGACGGACCGGCGATCGCCCGTGCGCGGGTCTAGGCTCGAAACCGCACGCCAGGCGCGGGTGACCACCGCCCGGCGTGAGCGGCGCCCGGCCCCCCGACCGGGCACCCGTCCGTCGACGTCCCGCGGTCCGTGCGGGACGAGAAACGAGGTGGCACGACGATGACTCAGGGCACCACGCCGCTCGACCAGGTGGCCGACGCGGGCGTCGCCGTCTGGCTGGACGACCTCTCCCGGGAGCGGCTGCGCACCGGCAACCTCGAGCAGCTCGTGGCCGAGCGCCGCGTCGTGGGGGTGACGACCAACCCGACGATCTTCGCCGGCGCCCTCGCGAAGGGCGACGCCTACGACGAGCAGCTCCGGCAGCTCGCCGCGCAGGGCACCGACGTGGACGGCGCGGTCTTCGCGATCACCACCGACGACGTGCGGGACGCCGCGGACGTGCTGCGCCCGGTGCACGACCGGACGGACGGCGTGGACGGCCGCGTCTCCATCGAGGTCGACCCGCGGCTGGCGCACGACGCGCAGGCCACCGCCGACTCCGCCCGGGCGCTGTGGTCGACCATCGACCGCCCGAACGTCTTCATCAAGATCCCGGCGACGCTGGACGGGCTGCAGGCGATCTCCGACGTGCTCGCCGACGGCATCAGCGTCAACGTCACGCTGATCTTCTCGCTCGATCGCTACCGGGCGGTGCTCGACGCGTTCCTCGACGGCATGGAGCGCGCCCGCGCGAACGGGCACGACCTGGCCCCGATCGCCTCGGTGGCGTCGTTCTTCGTCTCGCGCGTGGACGCCGCGATCGACCCGCGCCTCGACGAGATCGGCTCCCCGGAGGCGGCGGCGCTGCGCGGGCAGGCCGCCATCGCCAACGCCCGCCTCGCCTACGGCGTGTACCAGGAGGTCGTGGCGGGCGAGCGCTGGCAGTCGCTCGCCGCCGCCGGCGCGAGGCCGCAGCGGCCGCTCTGGGCGTCCACCGGCGTCAAGGACAAGGCGTACCCCGACACGCGCTACGTCGACGAGCTGGTCGTCGCGGGCGTCGTCAACACGATGCCGGAGGCCACCCTCCACGCGGTCGCCGACCACGGGAACTTCCGCGGTGACACGGTCACCGGCACGCAGGCCGAGGCGCAGCGCGTCGTCGAGGGCCTCGCCGCGCTGGGCATCTCGATCGACGAGGTCACCGACCAGCTCGAGCGCGAGGGCGTCGAGAAGTTCGAGAAGTCCTGGACGGAGCTCCTCGAGACGGTGCAGGACGGCCTGGGCCAGGTGACCGCGTGAGGCCCGCGAAGGTCACGCCCGAGCACAACCCCCTGCGCGACCCGCGGGACCGCCGGCTCCCCCGGATCGCCGGCCCGTCCGGCCTCGTGATCTTCGGCGTCACCGGCGACCTCGCCCGCAAGAAGCTCATGCCCGCGGTGTACGACCTGACGAACCGCGGCCTGCTGCCGCCCGGCTTCGCGCTCACCGGGTTCGCCCGGCGCGACTGGGAGGACCAGGACTTCGCGCAGATCGTCCACGACTCCGTCAAGGAGCACGCCCGCACCCCGTTCCGCGAGGCGACGTGGCGGCAGCTCTCCGAGGGCATCCGGTTCGTCCAGGGCTCCTTCGACGACGACGACGCGTTCGACCGGCTCCGCACGACGGTGGAGGACCTGGACGTCTCGCGGGGCACGGCGGGCAACCACGCGTTCTACCTGTCGGTGCCGCCCAGCGCGTTCCCGGTGGTCTGCAAGCAGCTCGCCCGCTCCGGCCTGTCGCAGCCGGTCGAGGGCGCGTGGCGGCGCGTGGTCATCGAGAAGCCGTTCGGGCACGACCTGCAGTCCGCCCGCGAGCTCAACGACGTGGTGTCCCAGGTGTTCAGCCCGGACGACGTGTTCCGCATCGACCACTACCTGGGCAAGGAGACCGTCCAGAACCTGCTGGCGCTGCGGTTCGCGAACCAGATGTTCGAGCCGATCTGGAACGCCAACTACGTCGACCACGTGCAGATCACGATGGCCGAGGACATCGGCGTCGGCGGTCGCGCCGGGTACTACGACGGCATCGGCGCGGCCCGCGACGTCATCCAGAACCACCTGCTGCAGCTCCTCGCCCTCACGGCGATGGAGGAGCCCGTCACGTTCGACGCCAAGGACCTCACCGCCGAGAAGATCAAGGTCCTGTCCGCGGTCCGGCTCCCCAAGGACCTCGGCAAGCACACCGCGCGCGGGCAGTACGCCGCGGGCTGGCAGGGCGGCGAGCGCGTGGTCGGCTACCTCGACGAGGGCGGCTTCGACCCGAACTCGACCACCGAGACGTTCGCCGCCATCCGCGTCGACGTCGACACCCGCCGCTGGGCGGGCGTGCCGTTCTACCTGCGCACCGGCAAGCGCCTGGGCCGGCGCGTCACGGAGATCGCGGTCGTGTTCAAGAAGGCGCCGCACCTGCCGTTCGAGTCCACCGCGACCGAGGAGCTCGGCAAGAACGCGCTCGTCATCCGCGTGCAGCCGGACGAGGGCGTGACCCTGCGGTTCGGCGCGAAGGTCCCGGGCACCGCGATGGAGGTCCGCGACGTCACGATGGACTTCGGCTACGGCCACTCGTTCACCGAGGCGTCGCCCGAGGCGTACGAGCGCCTCATCCTCGACGTGCTGCTCGGCGACCCGCCGCTGTTCCCGCGCCACGAGGAGGTCGAGCTCTCCTGGAAGATCCTCGACCCCATCACGTCCTACTGGGCGGGCAGGGGCCGGCCGGACGCGTACCGCGCCGGGACCTGGGGGCCGGAGTCGGCCGACCGCATGATGGAGCGCGACGGACGAGCCTGGAGGCGACCGTGATCATCGACCTGCCGAAGACGACCACCCGCGACATCAACAAGCGGCTGGTGCAGGAGCGGGACGAGGGCGGCGCCGTCGCGCTGGGCCGGGTCCTGACGCTCATCATCGACGTCGGCCCGCACGACCCGGAGGACGCGATCGCCGCCGCGAACGACGCCTCCCGCGAGCACCCGTGCCGCGTCATCGTCCTGACCGAGGAGGGGCCGGGCGAGGACTCCGAGCTCGACGCCCAGATCCGGCTCGGCGGCGACGCCGGGGCCTCCGAGGTCGTCATCCTGCAGCCCTCGCAGGCGCAGGCACGGCACCTCGACACGCTCGTCCTGCCGCTGCTCCTGCCCGACGCGCCGATCGTGGCGTGGTGGCCGTACGACGTCCCGGAGGACCCGTCGCAGCACCCGATCGGCCAGCTCGCCCGCCGCCGGATCACGGACTCCACGGAGTGCGCGAACCCGTCCCGGACGCTGCACCGGCTGGCGGAGACCTACGCCGAGGGCGACACCGACCTGGCGTGGACGCGCACCACCCTGTGGCGCGGCCTCATCGCCGCGACGCTCGACCAGCCGCCGTTCGAGTCCGTGCAGCGCGCCGTCGTCGCCGGTGAGAGCACGCACCCGTCCGTCGACCTCATGGCCGCGTGGCTCGGGTGGGCGCTGAACTGCCCGGTGGAGATCGAGCGCCAGGCCGACGCCCCGGCGATCACCCAGGTGCGGCTCGAGCGCCGGTCCGGGCCCATCGTGCTGGACCGGCCCGACGGCAAGACCGCCGCGCTGCGCCAGCCCGACCAGCCCGAGCACCGCATCGCCCTGCCCATCCGGCAGCTGCGCGAGTGCCTGGCCGAGGAGCTCCGGCGCCTCGACGCCGACGAGGTCTACGGCGAGGTGCTCCGCAAGGGCCTGACGAAGGTGGGCGCGTGACGGCCGGCGCGGGCGCCCCGCGCACCGTGCTGGTCCACCCGGACGCCACCGTCCTCGCCGAGGCCACCGCCGCGCGGCTCATCACCCGGCTGGTCGACCTGCAGTCCGCGGCCGCCCCCGTGCACGTGGTCCTCACCGGCGGCACGGTCGGCATCCGGACGCTCGCGGCCGTCGCCGCGTCACCGGCCCGCGACGCCGTGGACTGGTCCGGCGTGCACCTGTGGTGGGGCGACGAGCGGTTCCTGCCCGACGGCGACGCCGACCGCAACGAGACCCAGGCGCGTGACGCGCTGCTCGACGCGCTCGGCGACGCCCTGCCCGCGGCGAACGTCCACCCCGTGCGCCCGCTGGACGAGGCCGCCGGCGTCGCGACCCCGGAGGACGCCGCCGCCGCGTACGCCGCCGAGCTCGCCGCCTTCGCCCCCGAGGGCGCCGACGTGCCGGCGTTCGACGTGCTCATGCTCGGCATGGGCCCGGACGGGCACGTCGCGTCGCTGTTCCCCGGCCACGAGGCGCTCGACGTCACCGGCGTCCCCACGGTGGGCGTGCACGGCTCCCCCAAGCCGCCGCCGCTGCGCGTGTCGCTGACGTTCGAGGCCCTGCGGGCGGCCCGCGAGGTGTGGGTCGTCGCGGCCGGCGCCGAGAAGGCGGGCGCCGTCGCGTCCGCCCTGTCGGACGCCCCCGTGGAGCGGACCCCCGCCGCCGGTGCACGGGGCACCGACCGCACGCTGTGGCTCGTCGACGCCGCCGCCGTGTCGGAGGTCGGCGCGGGCTGAGCCCCGCCGCGCACGAGGTCGTCCCCCTCGCGCCCTGCCGTCGGCGCACGAGGTCGTCGCCTCTGGCCGAAGTCGTCACGTCTGGCCGAGGTCGTCAGCTCCACGGGACGACCTCGGCCGGAAGTGACGATCTCGCAAGGACCGGGCGCCGCGCCGGGTCACCGGGCGCCCCGCTGGACCGGGCGCCGTGCCCGGTCAGCAGGGCGCCTCCCCGCGCCGTGGACGGGAACGGCCCCGCAGCATCACGCTGCGGGGCCGTTCTCCTCGGTCGTGCGGTGCCGGCTGCCTCAGCGCAGCCGGCCGCCGCGCCGCGCGCGCAGGGCGGCGAGGGCCTCGTCGAGGATCGCCTCGCCGTCCTCGGCGGACCGGCGCTCCTTCACGTACGCGAGGTGCGTCTTGTACGGCTCGTTCCGGACGGGCGACGGCGGGTTCGCCTGGTCCTGCCCGGCGGGGAACCCGCAGCGCGGGCAGTCCCAGGTCTCGGGTGCCTCCTCGGCGGCCTCCTCGGCGAACGAGGGCCGCGTCTCGTGGCCGTTCGCGCACCAGTAGGAGATCCAGATCCGAGGGGCGGCGTCGCCGCGCTCGGCCTCGCCCATGGGGCCCGCACCGACGCGGGACCCCCGGATCGCGCTTCCGCTCGCCATGTCCGCCCCCTCAGCTCACGCGCTCGACGAGGCCGAGCAGCACGATGGCGACCGCCCACACCAGGCTGACGCCCACGGTGATGCGGTTCAGGTTCCGCTCCGCGACGCCCGAGCTGCCGGCGCTGGACGTGATGCCGCCGCCGAACATGTCCGACAGGCCACCGCCCTTGCCCTTGTGCAGCAGGACGAGCGGGACGAGCAGCAGGCTCGTGACCACCAGGAGGACCTGGAGGGCGATGGTGAGGGCTGTCACGACGGTGTCTGACTTCCTTGCTCGGGATGCCGGGCCGCGGGACGGCCTGGTCGGGTGTGGACCGCGGTCCAGGGTAGGCGACGCGCAGCCGGGGAATCCAGCGACGCGGTGCCGGGCCGGGGGTGTGTCCCCCGGTCGGTGCCGGGGCGGACGGGGTGACGACCCCGTCCGCCCCGCCACCGGGTGGCTCAGGCGCCGGCGTGCGCCTTGAACCGGGCGATCTTCGCGAACTCCTCGGCGTCCAGCGAGGCGCCGCCCACGAGGGCGCCGTCCACGTCGGGCTTGCCGATGATCTGCGCGGCGTTGCCCGACTTCACGGAGCCGCCGTACAGCACGCGCACGGCGTCGGCGACCTCGGCGGAGTACAGCTCGGCGAGCTTGCCGCGGATGGCCTCGCAGACCTCCTGCGCGTCCTCCGGGGTGGCGACCTCGCCGGTGCCGATGGCCCACACCGGCTCGTAGGCGATGACGACCGTCTTCGCCTGCTCCTCGGTGACGCCCGCGAGCGAGCCCTCGAGCTGCGCCAGCGTGTAGGGCACGTGCTCGCCGGCCTTGCGGATGTCGAGGCCCTCGCCGACGCAGACGATCGGGACGAGGCCCGCCCCGAACGCGGCGACGGCCTTCGCGGCCACGGTCGCGTCGGACTCGGCGTGGTACTCGCGCCGCTCCGAGTGGCCGACGGCCACGTAGGTCACGCCGAGCTTCGCGAGCTGCGCGGCGGAGACCTCACCGGTGTACGCGCCGGACGCGTGCTGCGACACGTCCTGCGCGCCGTAGCGGATGTCGAGCTTGTCGGCGTCGACCAGCGTCTGCACGGAGCGGATGTTGGTGAACGACGGCAGGACCGCGACCTCGACGTCGGAGAAGTCGTGCTTGGCGTCCTTGAGGGTCCACGCGAGCTTCTGCACCAGGTGCACGGCCTCGTGGTGGTCGAGGTTGAGCTTCCAGTTGCCCGCGATCAGGGGGGTGCGTGCCATGGGTTCAGTCCTCCAGGACCGCGATGCCGGGGAGGGTCTTGCCCTCCAGGAGCTCCAGCGACGCGCCGCCGCCGGTCGAGATGTGGCCGAAGCCCGCCTCGTCGAAGCCGAGCAGGCGCACGGCCGCGGCCGAGTCGCCGCCGCCGACGATGGAGAAGCCCTCGGTGTCGACGAGCGCCTGCGCGACGGCCTTGGTGCCGCCGGCGTAGGCCGCGCGCTCGAACACGCCCATCGGGCCGTTCCAGGCGATCGTCCTGGCGCCGAGGATCGCGTCGCGGAACAGCTCGCCGGACTTCGGGCCGATGTCGAGGCCCATCTTGTCGGCGGGGATCGCGTCGACGGCGACGACCTCGAAGTCGTCCGAGCCGAACTCGGGCGCGACCAGGGTGTCGACGGGCAGGACGATCTCGACGCCGGCCTCCTGGGCCTGGGCGAGGTAGCCCTTGACGGTCTCGACCTGGTCCTCCTCGAGCAGTGAGGAGCCGACCTCGTGGCCCTGGGCCTTGAGGAAGGTGAACATCATGCCGCCGCCGATGAGGAGCTTGTCGGCCTTGGTGATGAGGTTGCCGATGACGCCGAGCTTGTCGGAGACCTTCGCGCCGCCGAGCACGACGACGTAGGGGCGCTCCGGGTCCTCGACGGCCTTGCGCAGCGCCTCGACCTCGGTGAGGACGAGCGTGCCCGCGGCGTGCGGCAGGCGCAGCGCGACGTCGTAGACCGACGCCTGCTTGCGGTGCACGACGCCGAAGCCGTCGGAGACGAACGCGTCGGCCAGCTGGGCCAGCTCGTCGGCGAGCTCGCCGCGGACGGCGTCGTCCTTCGAGGTCTCGCGGGCGTCGAAGCGGATGTTCTCGAGCAGGGCGATCTGGCCGTCCTCGAGCGCCGCGACGGTGGCCTTGGCGGAGTCGCCCACGACGTCCTCGGCGAGCGCGACGGGCCGGCCGAGCAGCTCGCCCAGGCGGGCCGCGACGGGCGCCAGCGAGTACTTCGGGTCCGGCTCGCCCTTCGGGCGGCCGAGGTGCGCGGTCACGACGACCCGGGCGCCCGCGTCCAGCAGGGTGGTCAGGGTCGGGAGCGCGGCGCGGATGCGGCCGTCGTCGGTGATGGTCGTGCCGTCGAGCGGCACGTTGAAGTCGGAGCGGACGAGCACGCGCTTGCCGCGCAGGTCGCCGAGGTCCTCGATGGTCTTCATGCTCTCCTACCTTGCTGGGGAGGCCACCGCGGCGCGGCGACCGAGGGGGGCCGGCAGGGCCCGGTCACAGCAGCGTCCGCGTACGCCGGGGCCGTAGGACCCGGGCGTACGCGGACGCATGACCGTTGCTACCGGTGCGGGGCTGACGTCAGAGACGCGCGCCGACGTACTCGGTGAGCTTGACGAGCGACGAGCTGTAGCCCCACTCGTTGTCGTACCAGGCGATGATCTTGACCTGGTCGCCGATCACCTTGGTGAGCTTCGCGTCGAAGATGCTCTGGTGCGGGTTGGTGACGATGTCCGAGGAGACGATCTCGTCCTCGGTGTACTCCAGCGTCCCCTTGAGCGGGCCCTCGGCGGCGGCCTTGACCGCGGCGTTGACCTCCTCGACCGTGACCTCGCGCGAGGCGGTGAAGGTCAGGTCGGTGGCGGAGCCGGTGATGGTCGGCACGCGGAGCGCGAAGCCGTCCAGCTTGCCCTTGAGCTCCGGCAGCACGAGCGCGACGGCCTTGGCGGCGCCGGTCGTGGTCGGGACGATGTTCTGCGCGGCGGCGCGGGCGCGACGCAGGTCGCGGTGCGGGCCGTCCTGCAGGTTCTGGTCACCCGTGTAGGCGTGGATCGTGGTCATGAGGCCACGCTCGATGCCGATCGCGTCGTTGAGCGCCTTCGCCACCGGGGCGAGGCAGTTCGTGGTGCAGGACGCGTTCGAGATGATGTGCTGCGTCGCCGGGTCGTAGTCGGTGTGGTTCACGCCGACGACGAAGGTGCCGTCCTCGTTCTTCGCCGGGGCGGAGATGATGACCTTCTTGGCGCCGGCCTCGATGTGCGCCTTGGCCTTGGTGGCGTCCGTGAAGAAGCCGGTCGACTCGATGACGATGTCGGCGCCCAGCTCGGCCCACGGGAGGTTCGCCGGCTCGCGCTCCGCGAGGGCGCGGATCTTCTTGCCGTCGACGATGAGGTTCTCGTCGTCGAAGTCGACGCTCTGCGGGAAGCGGCCCAGCACGGTGTCGTACTTGAGCAGGTGAGCCAGCGTCTTGTTGTCCGTCAGGTCGTTGACGCCGACGATCTCGATGTCGGCGCCCGACGCCACGATGGCACGGTAGAAGTTGCGCCCGATGCGGCCGAAGCCGTTGATGCCGACCTTGATGGTCACTTGCCCTCCTCGGCACGCGCCGGCAAGCGCCGGCACACACTGTTGCGGTGATGGACTGCGCACGCCGGTGTGCGCCGCCCGGAAACCCCGTGGTCACACGAACTTGACCCGCGCGAGGCCTCCGGATGGGTAAGAGCCTATACCCGCGCGCGCACGGGCGCAGGGACCTAGGTCTGCCGGTGCCGTCGCGCGGGCGTGGTTCCCGCGGCCCCGGTCCGCGGCTCCCGCGCGCCCCGGACGGTGGGGGTCAGAGATCCAGCAGGTCGGGGCTCAGACCCGACTCGGTGTCCGGGATCCCGAGGTCGGACGCCCGCTTGTCGGCCGTCGCCAGCAGGCGGCGGATCCGGCCGGCGACGGCGTCCTTGGTCAGCACCGGGTCCGCGAGCTTGCCGAGCTCCTCCAGCGACGCCTCCTTGTGCGCCAGCCGCAGCTCGCCGGCCTCCCGCAGGTGCTCCGGGACGTCGGCCCCGAGGATCTCGAACGCCCGCTCGACCCGGGCCCCGGCGGCCACCGCCGCCCGCGCGGAGCGCCGCAGGTTCGCGTCGTCGAAGTTGGCGAGCCGGTTCGCGGTGCCCCGGACCTCGCGCCGGACCCGCCGCTCCTCCCACACCAGCAGCGTGTCGTGGGCGCCGAGCCGGGCCAGCATCGCGGCGATCGCGTCCCCGTCCCGGATCACGACCCGGTCGATGCCCCGGACCTCGCGCGCCTTGGCGGGGATCTGCAGCCGGCGCGCCGCGCCGACGAGGGCCAGCGCGGCCTCCGGGCCGGGGCACGTGACCTCGAGGGCCGAGGACCGGCCGGGCTCCGTGAGCGAGCCGTGCGCGAGGAACGCACCGCGCCACGCCGCCTCCGCCTCCTGGGCGCCCGCCGCGACGATCTGCGGGGGCAGCCCGCGGACCGGCCGGCCGCGGTTGTCCAGCAGGCCGGTCTGGCGGGCGAGCGACTCCCCGTCCTTGACCACCCGCACGACGTACCGGTTGCCGCGGCGCAGGCCACCGCCCTGCACGACGATGACGTCCGACGTGTGCCCGTAGACCTCGGAGATGGCCGCCCGCAGGCGACGTGCGGCCGCGCCGGTGTCCAGCTCGGCCTCGATGACGATGCGCCCCGAGATGATGTGCAGACCGCCCGCGAACCGCAGCGTGGCCGACACCTCCGCCTTCCGGCAGGACGTCTTGTCGACCTGGAGCCGCGCAAGCTCGTCCTTCACCTGTGCCGTCAGAGCCATGCGGGCCATCCTGCCATCCCGGGCGCGCCGGGACGCCCGGACCGGGAGGTGCCCTCGCTCACGACCGGGTCACGGCCGGGTCGCCGGGGGCGGCGTGCGGCGGCGCGCGGCGCCCACGTCGCCGAGGTACCCCTCCACCACGTCGCTGATCGCCGCGGCCAGGCGCAGGGCGTCGTGGCGCGGCGTGCCATCGCCCCGCCGCACCTGCCGCATGAGCAGCCGCCCGCCGGCCGCGCGGGTGCGCTCCTCCAGCTCGTCGACGTCGTCGACCGAGCCCGGGTCCGCGATGACGGCGTCCACCCGCAGGTCCGGCGCGTGCTGCCGCAGCGCGTCCAGGTGCTCGCACGGCCCCATGCCCGCGGTCTCGGCGTCGGGGCTGAGGTTCAGCACGAGGATGCGCCGGGCGGGCGTCCGGTGCAGCGCCGCCGCGAGGTCGGGCACGAGCAGGTGCGGGATGACCGAGGTGTACCAGGACCCCGGCCCGAGGACGACCCAGTCGGCCTCGTCGACGGCCGTGACCGCCTCCGGCAGCGCCGGGGGCTCCTCCGGGAGCAGCCGCACGTGCGTGATGCGGTCCCGGGAGGACGCGACGTGGCTCTGGCCGCGCACCACGCCCACGGACCCGTCCGGGCGCTCGACGTCGGCCTCGATCTCCAGCGGCACCGCCGCCATCGGCAGGACCCGCCCGCGGGCGCCGAGCAGCCGCCCCACCCAGTCCAGGCCGTCCACGGTGTCGCCCAGCAGCTCCCAGAGCGCGACGATCAGCAGGTTGCCGACCGCGTGCCGGTCCAGGTCGCCGCTGGACGTGAACCGGTGCTGCAGGACGTCGCGCCACGTGCGGCCCCAGTCGGAGTCGTCGCACAGCGCCGACAGCGCCATGCGCAGGTCCCCGGGCGGGAGCACGCCGAGCTCGTCGCGCAGCCGGCCCGACGAGCCGCCGTCGTCGGCCACCGTGACCACGGCGGTCAGCCGGTCGGTGACGCGGCGCAGCGCCGACAGCGTCGCGGACAGGCCGTGGCCCCCGCCGAGCGCGACGAAGGCCGGCTGCCCGTCGCGGACGGGGCTCACCGGCTCACTCCTTGCCGAGGTCGCGCGCGGCGACGGTCACCCGCTGCCCCCGCGCGCGCAGCCGCTCCGCGATGGCCTCGCTGATCGCGACCGAGCGGTGCTTGCCGCCCGTGCAGCCGACCGCGACGGTGACGTACCGCTTCTCTTCCGCCAGGTACCCCGCGAGGACGGGCTCGAGCGCGTCGACGTAGCGCTCCACGAACTCGCGCGCGCCCGGCAGGCCCAGCACGTAGTCCCGCACCGGGGCGTCCCGGCCGGACAGGTGGCGCAGCTCGGTGATCCAGTACGGGTTCGCGAGGAACCGCACGTCCACCACGTGGTCGGCGTCGAGCGGGATGCCGTACTTGAAGCCGAACGAGACCACGTTGACCCGCAGCACGTCGTCCTGCTCGCCGGACGTCACGGCGGACCGCACGATGCGGCCGAGCTCGTGGACGTTCGTCTCCGACGAGTCGATGAGCACGTCCGCCCGCTCGCGGATGTCCGACAGCAGGGTCCGCTCGGCGGCGATGCCGTCGAGGATGCGCCCCTCGCCCTGCAGCGGGTGCGGCCGGCGGACCTGCTCGTACCGCCGCACCAGCACCTCGTCGGAGGCGTCGAGGAACAGGATCCGGTAGTCCACGCCGGACTCCCGCAGCTGCGCGAGCACGGCCAGCAGGTCGGCGAAGAACTCCCGGCCCCGCACGTCGACGACCGCCGCGAGGCGCAGGTCCGCGCTCGGCGGCCCGCCGTGCGTGAGCATCCCCACGAGGTGCGTCAGCATCTGCGCGGGCAGGTTGTCCACGACGTACCAGCCCATGTCCTCGAGGACGGCGCCGGCGCGGGTGCGCCCGGCGCCGGACATGCCGGTGATGATCAGCAGGTGGGGCTGGCGGACGCGCGGCGCCTCCGCCGCCGCCTCGATGGCCGGGATGCCGCTGGGGACCGTGATCGGCGAGGTCTCGTCGCTCATGACCCCAGCATGCCAGCCGGGTCGGTCCCGGCAGCGGGGGCGGGCACCTGCGGCGCGGCGCCGTCGGCGGCATCGGGCGCGGCGCCGTCGGCGGCGGCACCCTCCGGGGTGGCACCGCGCCCGGCCCCCGCCTCCGCCTGCGCGACGGCGCCCGGTCCGGACGGTGCCGCCCCACCGAGCGCGGCCACGACGGCGGCGGCGGTGCGCGCGCCCATCCCCGGGACGGACGCGATCTCCTCGACGCTCGCCGCCCGCAGCCGCTTGAGGGACCCGAAGTGCTTGAGCAGCGCGGCCGACCGGGCGGGCCCGAGACCCGGCACGTCGTCCAGCGCCGACGTCGTCATGCCCTTGCTGCGCTTCTTGCGGTGCGCGTTGATGGCGAACCGGTGGGCCTCGTCGCGAACCCGCTGCAGCAGGTACAGCCCCTCGGAGGACCGCTGGAGGATCACCGGGTACTCCTCCCCCGGCAGCCACACCTCCTCGAGCCGCTTCGCCAGGCCGCAGAGCGCGACGTCGTCGATGCCGAGCTCGGCCAGCGCCGCCGCGGCCGCGGCGACCTGCGGCGGACCGCCGTCGACCACGACCAGGTTCGGGGGGTACGCGAACCGCTGCGGCCGGCCGGTGGTCGCGTCGACCGGGCCCGAGCGCACGGGCCCGGCGTCCGTGTCGGCCAGTGCCTCCGCGACCTGGTCCTCCCCCAGCCCCAGCTCGAGGTCGCCGGACTGCTCGCGCTCCGCCAGGTAGCGCCGGAACCGCCGCGTGATGACCTCGTGCATCGCCGCGGTGTCGTCGCGCGCGCCGTCGCCCTCCGGGCCGCGGATGCTGAACTGCCGGTACTCGGGCTTGCGCGCGAGGCCGTCCTCGAACACGACCATCGACGCCACCTGGTAGGTGCCCTGGTTGTGCGAGACGTCGTAGCACTCGATGCGCAGCGGCGCGGACTCCAGGCCCAGCGCCTCCTGGATCTCCCGCAGCGCCTGGCTCCGGGTGGTGAGGTCGCCCGCGCGGCGGGTGCGGTGCAGGGCGAGGGCGTGCTCGGCGTTCTTCCGGACGGTGCCCGCGAGCTCGTGCTTCTCCCCGCGCTGCGGCACCCGCACGTGCACCCGCGACCCGCGCAGGCCGGACAGCCAGACCTGCACCTGGTCGAGGTCCGGCGGCAGCACCGGGACGAGCACCTCGCGCGGCACGGCGCCCGCGGTCGCGCCCGCCTCGCCGCCCGGCGCGTCGCCGTAGACCTGCTGGAGCAGGTGCTCGACGAGCTCGGCGTCGGTGACGTCCTCGACCTTCTCGACCACCCAGCCGCGCTGACCCCGGATCCGCCCGTCCCGCACGTGGAACACCTGCACCGCGGCCTCGAGCTCGTCGCCGGCGAGCGCGAAGATGTCCGCGTCGGTGCCGTCCGACAGCACGACGGCGTTCTTCTCGGTCGCCCGCTCGAGCGCCGCGATGTCGTCCCGCAGGCGCGCCGCGCGCTCGAAGTCGAGGTCCGCCGCGGCCTCCTTCATCCGCGCGGTGAGCCGCCGCGTGAACCGCGCGGTGTCGCCCGCCATGAAGTCGGCGAACTCCTCCGCCAGCACGTGGTGGTCCTCCTGCGAGATCCGTCCCACGCACGGCGCCGAGCACTTCTCGATGTACCCCAGCAGGCACGGGCGGCCCTGCTGGTGCGCGCGCTTGAACACGCCCGCCGAGCAGGTCCGCACCGGGAACACGCGCAGCAGCAGGTCGACCGTCTCCCGGATCGCCCACGCGTGCGCGTACGGGCCGAAGTACCGGGTGCCGGGCCGCTTCGCGCCCCGCATCACCTGCACCCGGGGGAACTGGTCCGCGAGCGTGACCGCCAGGTACGGGTACGACTTGTCGTCGCGGTACTTCACGTTGAACCGGGGGTCGAACTCCTTGATCCAGGAGTACTCCAGCGCGAGCGCCTCGACCTCCGTGCCGACGACGGTCCACTGCACCGACGCGGCCGTGGTGACCATCTGCTGCGTGCGGGGGTGCAGGCCGGCGACGTCCTGGAAGTAGCTGTTCAGCCGCTGCCGCAGGCTCTTGGCCTTGCCCACGTAGATGACCCGGCCGTGCTCGTCGCGGAACCGGTAGACGCCCGGCGAGTCCGGGATCTCGCCCGGGGCGGGGCGGTAGGTCGCGGGATCAGCCATATGCAGCAGCCTAGTTCGGCCCACCGACACGAACCGCCCCCGGCCGGACCCCGCGGGGCGCCACCCCCGCGCCGGCCCGGGACCTGCTGTGGGCCGGCTGCAGCGCAGCGATGGCGGGCGTCACCTGGTGGCGGAGGCGCCGGGGCTCTCGCCTACGCTGAGGCATGGGCCTGCTGCACACGTACACCGCCGACGTCGTCTGGACGGGGGCCGGCGCGACCGGCACCACGGGGTACGGCGCCTACGCGCGCGACCACGAGGTGCGGGTCGACGGCAAGGCGCCGATCCTCGGCTCGTCGGACCCGGCGTTCCGCGGCGACCCCGCCCGCCACAACCCCGAGGAGCTGCTGGTCGCGGCGCTCGCGCAGTGCCACATGCTGTGGTTCCTGCACCTGGCGTCGGCGGCCGGCGTCGTCGTGGTCGCCTACACGGACCGCGCCGGCGGCACGATGCGCGTGGAGGCGGCCGGGCACGGCCAGTTCACCGAGGTGGTGCTGCGGCCGCAGGTGACGATCCGGCCCGGGGGCGCCGTGCCCGCGGACGAGGACCCGTCCGGCCTGGACGCGCAGCTCGCGGACCTCCACCGGCGCGCGCACGAGCACTGCTTCATCGCGCGGTCCGTGAGCTTCCCGGTGCGCACCGACCCGGCGCCGGCGGTCCTGGAGGCCGCCGGCGCCGCGGACGTCACGCGCTGACGGCCTCGCGCGCCGGCTCGAGCACCTCGGCCAGGAACCGGCCGGTGTGGCTGGCCGGCACGGTCGCCACGTGCTCCGGGGTGCCCTCGGCGACGACGGTGCCGCCGCCGGACCCGCCCTCGGGGCCCATGTCGATGATCCAGTCGGCGTTCTTGATGACGTCGAGGTTGTGCTCGATGACGATCACCGAGTTGCCCTTGTCGACGAGGCCCTGCAGCACGCCCAGCAGCTTGCGGATGTCCTCGAAGTGCAGGCCGGTCGTCGGCTCGTCCAGGACGTACGCGGTGCGGCCGGTCGACCGGCGCTGGAGCTCGGTCGCGAGCTTGACGCGCTGCGCCTCGCCGCCGGACAGGGTGGGCGCCGGCTGGCCGAGGCGGACGTAGCCGAGCCCGACGTCGACCAGCGTGCTCAGGTGGCGGCTGATCGCCGGCACCGCGGCGAAGAACTCCGCGGCCTCCTCGATCGGCATGTCGAGCACGTCGGCGACGGTCTTGCCCTTGAAGTGCACCTCGAGCGTCTCGCGGTTGTACCGGGCACCGTGGCAGACCTCGCACGGGACGTACACGTCCGGGAGGAAGTTCATCTCGATCTTGAGGGTGCCGTCCCCGGAGCACGCCTCGCAGCGGCCGCCCTTGACGTTGAACGAGAACCGCCCGGCCGTGTAGCCGCGCACCTTCGCCTCGGTGGTCTCGGCGAACAGCTTGCGGATCCGGTCCCAGACGCCGGTGTACGTCGCGGGGTTCGACCGCGGCGTGCGTCCGATCGGGCCCTGGTCGACGTGCACGACCTTGTCGAGGTGCTCGAGACCGGAGACGCGCTTGTGGCGCCCGGCCACCCGGCGCGCGCCGTTCAGCTCGTTGGCCATGACCGTGTAGAGGATCGAGTTGACCAGCGTCGACTTGCCGGAGCCGGACACGCCGGTCACCGCCGTGAGCGTCCCGAGCGGGAACGTCACGTCGACGTTCTGCAGGTTGTGCTCGCGCGCGCCGTGCACGGTCACCTGGCGCTTCTTGTCGACCTTCCGGCGCGTGGCGGGCATCGGGATCGACCGCCGGCCGGACAGGTACGCCCCCGTGACCGACTCGCGCGACGCGAGCAGGCCCTTCAGGTCGCCCGAGTGCACGACGCGGCCGCCGTGCTCCCCCGCGCCCGGGCCGACGTCGACGATCCAGTCCGCGGTGCGGATGGTGTCCTCGTCGTGCTCGACCACGATGAGCGTGTTGCCGAGGTCGCGCAGCCGGGTGAGCGTGTCGATGAGGCGGCGGTTGTCCCGCTGGTGCAGGCCGATCGACGGCTCGTCCAGGACGTACAGCACGCCCACCAGGCCGGAGCCGATCTGGGTGGCCAGCCGGATGCGCTGCGCCTCGCCGCCGGACAGCGTGGCGGCGGCGCGCATGAGCGAGAGGTAGTCGAGGCCGACGTCGAGCAGGAAGCCGAGCCGCGCCTGGATCTCCTTGAGCACCTGCTCGGCGATCTGCCGCTCGCGCACCCCGAGCTCGAGGGCGTCGAGGAACTCCTTGGCCTCCCGGATCGGCAGGGCGCACACGTCGGCGATGGACTTGCCGCCGACGAGCACCGCGAGCACCTCGGGCTTGAGGCGCGCGCCCTCGCACACGGGGCACGGCACCTCCCGCATGAAGGCCTCGTACTTCTCCTTGCTCCACTCCGACTCGGTCTCGGAGTGGCGGCGCTCCAGGAACGTCACGACGCCCTCGAAGCCGGTGGAGTACTGCCGCTCGCGCCCCCAGCGGTTGCGGTACTTCACGTGCACCTGGTGGTTCTCGCCGTACAGCACGGCCTTGCGCGCACGCTCCGGCAGGGCGCGCCACGGCTTGTCCATCGAGAACCCGAGGTCGTCCGCCAGCGCGGAGAGCACCCGCTCGAAGTACTCCGAGGAGATCTGCGCCCACGGCGCCACCGCCCCGTCGCGCAGCGAGAGGTCCTCGTCCGGGACCACGAGCTCCGGGTCGACCTCCAGGCGCGAGCCGATGCCGGTGCACTCCGGGCACGCGCCGTACGGCGCGTTGAAGGAGAACGTCCGCGGCTCGATCTCCTCCAGCGTGAGCTGGTGGTCGTTGGGGCAGGCGCGGTTCTCGGAGAACCGCCGCTCGCGCTCCGGGTCGTCCGGGTCCAGGTCCACCATCTCGGCCACGAGCAGCCCGCCGGCGAGCCCGAGGGCCGTCTCCACGGAGTCGGTCAGCCGGCGCTGCACGCCCTCGCGGGCGACGAGGCGGTCGACCACCACCTCGATGTCGTGCTTGAGCTTCTTCTCGAGCGTCGGCGGCGACGCGAGCTGGACCACCTCGCCGTCCACGCGCGCACGGGCGAAGCCCTTCGCCTGCAGCTCCTTGAACAGGTCCGCGTACTCGCCCTTGCGGCCGCGGACCACCGGCGCCAGGACCTGGTACCGCGTGCCCTCGGGCAGCTCGAGCAGCCGGTCGACGATCTGCTGCGGGGTCTGGGCGGTCACCCGCTCCCCGCAGACCGGGCAGTGCTGCGTCCCGGCGCGCGCGAACAGCAGGCGCAGGTAGTCGTAGACCTCGGTGATGGTGCCGACGGTCGACCGCGGGTTGCGGTTGGTCGACTTCTGGTCGATCGACACCGCGGGCGACAGCCCTTCGATGAAGTCGACGTCGGGCTTGTCCATCTGCCCGAGGAACTGCCGGGCGTACGCGGACAGCGACTCGACGTACCGCCGCTGGCCCTCCGCGAAGATCGTGTCGAACGCCAGCGACGACTTGCCCGACCCCGACAGCCCGGTGAAGACGATGAGCCTGTCGCGCGGGAGGTCCAGGTCGACGTTGCGCAGGTTGTGCTCGCGGGCCCCCTGGACCACCAGTCGATCGTTCACGCGCGCCATGCTACGGCGGACCTCCGACAACCGCACATGTGTTCGAACGGTGTGCGACGGCGTGCTCGCGCGACGTCGCAGGTCGCCGCATGATGGGGCGGTGCCCGCGCAGCCCCCCGCCGTGACCGACGCCACGCCCGAGCCGACACCCCGGGCCCCCCTCGCCGCCGGCGCGCCGCCGGACCCGGCGACCCCCCTCGCGGAGTACGCCGTCCTGGGCGACGGCCGCACCGCGGCGCTGGTCTCCCGCTCCGGGTCGGTCGACTGGTGGTGCGCCCCGCGGTTCGACTCCCCCGCCGGGTTCGCGGCGCTGCTCGGCGGCCCGGAGCACGGGCGCTGGCTGCTCACGGCACCGGACGCGACGTCGGTGCGGCGCCGCTACCTCGGCGACTCGTTCGTCCTCGAGACGACGTTCCGGACGCCGACGGGGACGGCGGTGCTGCTCGACGCGATGCCGCTGGGAGACGGCCGGTGCGACCTGGTGCGCCACCTGACCGTGACGGAGGGCACCGTGCGGGTGCGCCACGAGTGGGTGGTCCGCTACGGCTACGGGGCGGTCACGCCGTGGGTGCACCGCGTCACCGACCCCGACGGGCGCGAGGCCGTCCAGGCGGTGGCGGGCCCCGACAGCCTGCTGCTGCGCGGCGACCGGCTGCCCCGGCCGCAGCGCACGGCGGGCGGCCACCGCGCGCACGTCGACGAGGTGGACATGTCCGAGGGCGAGAGCCTCGAGCTGTCGCTCACGTGGGCGCCGTCGTGGCTGCCCGTGCCGCGCGCGCCCCGCCTCGAGCACCGCGTCGAGGCGACCGAGCACCGCTGGGGTGCGTGGGCGCGCGCCGCCCGGTACGAGGGGCGCTACCGGGCCGCGGTGGTCCGGTCCCTGCTCGTGCTGCGCCTGCTGACCGACGCGCAGACCGGCGGCATCGTGGCCGCCGCGACGACGTCCCTGCCGGAGGACCTGGGCGGCGAGCGCAACTGGGACTACCGGTACTGCTGGCTGCGCGACGCCGCGATGACGCTCGAGGCCCTGCTCGAGCACGGGTACCGCTCCGAGGCCCAGGCGTGGCGGCAGTGGCTGCTGCGCGCCGTCGCGGGCGACCCCGAGGACGTGCAGATCATGTACGGGGTGGACGGCTCGCGGGAGCTGCCCGAGCGGACGCTCGACCACCTGCCGGGCTACGCCGGCTCGCGTCCCGTGCGCGTGGGCAACGCGGCCGTCGGCCAGGTGCAGAACGACGTGCTCGGGGAGGTGATGTGCGCGCTGCACCTCGCCCGGGCCGCGGGGGTCGAGGAGAGCGCCGACTCGTGGTCGCTCCAGGTCCGCCTGGTCGACCACCTGTGCGGCGCGTGGCGCCGACCCGACTCCGGGATCTGGGAGGTGCGCGGCGCGCCGCGGCACTTCACGCACTCCAAGGTCATGGCGTGGGCGGCGCTCGACCGGGCGGTCCGCGCCGTCGAGGAGCACGGGCTCCCGGGGCCGGTGGAGCGCTGGCGGCGCGAGCGCGACGCGGTGCACGCCGACGTGCTGGCCCACGGGTGGCACGCCGGCCGCGGCACGTTCGTGCAGCACTACGGCGCCGAGCACACGGACGCCTCCCTGCTCCAGCTCGTCCAGGTCGGGTTCCTGCCGCCCGACGACCCGCGGCTGCTCGCCACGGTCGCCGCCGTCCGCGACGAGCTCGAGGTCGCACCCGGCCTCCTGCACCGGTACCGGACGGACCGCACGGACGACGGCCTGCGCGGCGGCGAGCACCCGTTCCTCGCCTGCTCCGGCTGGCTCGCCGACGCCCTCGCGCGGCAGGGCGACGTGGCGGGGGCGACGGCGGTCCTCGACGTGCTGACCTCGCTGCCGGGGGACCTCGGGCTGCTCGCCGAGGAGTTAGACCCGGGGACCGGGCGGATGATGGGCAACCTCCCCCAGGCCCTGTCGCACCTCGCGCTCGTCCGCGCCGCGCACAGCCTGGACGAGGCGCTCGTCCGGGGCGCGTCCGCGCAGCCGTCCGGGACGGCGGACCGGCCGTGACCGGGCCCGTGGCGGCGTCCGGCTACACGGGCGACGTCGTGACCGGCGGGCCGGCGGACGTGCGGGTGCTCGACGAGGTCGTGCTGCGGAAGGTGTCGGTCGGGCCGATGGACAACGCGGCCTACACGCTGGTCTGCCGCCGCACGGGCGCCCAGCTGCTCGTGGACGCGGCCGCGGAGCCCGGGCGGCTGCTCGCGCTCGTGTGGGACGGCTCGCCCGCGGGACGGCTCGACCTCGTGGTGACGACCCACCGTCACGCCGACCACCTCGGGGCCCTCGCCGCCGTGCTGGACGCCACGGGCGCGGCGCACGCCGCCGGCGCGGACGACGCCGCCGCCGTGGCCGCCGGGGCGGGCACGACGCCCCCGCGGCCGCTGCGGCACGGCGACGCGCTGGAGGTCGGAGCCGTCGCGCTGGAGGTGGTGGCCCTGCGCGGCCACACGCCCGGCGCGGTGGCGCTGGCCTACCGGGAGCCGGACCGGGTGCGCGCGGACGGTGCGGTGCCGGGCCGCGTGCACCTCCTCACCGGCGACTCGCTCTTCCCGGGCGGCCCCGGGCGCACGGCGGACCCGGCGGCGTTCGCGGCGCTCATGACGGACCTCGAGCAGCGGGTGTTCGGCCGCTTCGGGGACGACACGTGGGTGTACCCGGGCCACGGGCGCGACACCACGCTCGGCGCCGAGCGACCCCACCTGGCGGCCTGGCGCGCACGCGGCTGGTGAGCGCGGCGGCCGGTTCACGGCCCGACCCGCGGAAGCCCTGCCGGGAGCGGGGACCACGGTGCACAATCGGTACGAACCCGGCGTCCCGGCCGCGTCGTGGTCTGCGATAGTGACCGACGGCATCGTCAGCAGCACCGGAGGGACACCCATGTCGAACGACGGCACCGCCACGCCCGGCCAGGAGGGCCCCGAGCCGTCCCCGTGGTCCGCACCGGGGGCGGGTGACGAGCGCCCTGCGGCGCCCGCCCCCTCCGGCTACGAGGCGGACGCCGCCGCCGGACCGGCCCCCTCCGGCTACGAGGCCCCGACGGCGTCCTGGCCCTCCGCCCCCGGGACTCCGCCCGCCGGGGACCCGGCCGCCGAGCAGCCGGGCTCCGGCCCCGCCGGCGGGTACGGCCCGCCCGCGTACGGCGCGCCCGCGTACGGCGCGCCCGGGTACGGGCAGCCCGGCTCCCCGCAGGCGGGGTACCCGCAGGCGGGGTACCCGCAGCCCGGCGGCGAGCAGCCCGCGGCACCGCAGCCCGGGTACGGCCCGGCCGGCCAGCCCGGGTACGGCGGGTACCCGCAGCCGACCGGTCCCTCGCAGCCCGCAGGCGGGTTCCCGGCCGGCCCGGGGGCGGGCGGCTACCCGCCGCCCCCCGGTGGCGGCTACCCGCAGGCCCCGTACGGCGGCGGGCAGTACCCCGCGCCGCAGGCCCGCGGGACGGACGGCGTCTCCATCGCGGCGCTCGTCACCGGCGTGCTCATGATGGGCGTCGTACCGATCGTCCTGGGCATCCTCGGCCTGAACCGCACCAAGAAGAACGGCACGCAGGGCCGCGGGCTCGCCATCGCCGGCATCGTCCTGGGCGCGCTGGAGATCCTCGGCGCGATCGCGATCGCGATCATCGTGCTCGTGGCGGTCCGCTCCTACGACGCCCGCATGGACGACCTGCGCACCGACTGCGCGGCGGGCGACATGGCGGCGTGCGACGACCTGTACGACGAGTCGAACTTCGGCACCGACGAGGAGGACTTCGGCTGGACGTGCGGCGGCCGGACGCAGGGCGGTGGCGGCTGCACGGACATCGGCGCGTTCACGTACGGCGACGACCCCGACCTGGACGCACTGTGGGACGCCTGCGACGGCGGCGACATGGCCGCGTGCGACGAGCTGTACTTCTCGTCCGGCTCGGGCACCGACTACCAGGAGTTCGGGGACACGTGCGGCGGGGAGACCACCGGCGGCGACCTGTGCGACACCGGTACGGGCGGCACGGTCGACGGGGCCCAGTCGTACGGGGACGACCCGGACCTCGACGCCCTGTGGGACGCGTGCGAGGCCGGCGACGCCGGGGCGTGCGACGACCTCTACTGGTCCGCACCGAGCGGGTCCGAGTACGAGGACTTCGGCGGCACCTGCGGCAACCGGTCCGACTCCTACGCGATCTGCGAGGACCTGATGGCGACGTCCTGACGACGGGACGGCCGTGACCGAGGGCCTGGGGCGTCACGCCCCGGGCCCTCGTCCGTCCGGCACCTCAGCGCTCGACCGGCCCCAGCCACGCGGTCGCCACGGTCGCGTGCGCCGACTCGTCGTCGGAGGGGTGGAACATCCCGGCCAGCACGTCGCGGTACAGCCGCCCGAGCTCGTCGCCGCTGACGTACGTGCCGCCGCCGGACACCCGCACCGCCCGGTCCACGACCTCGCGGGCCGTCTCCGTCGCCCGGACCTTGAGGCCGACGACCTTGGCGAACCACAGCGAGCCGTGGTCCACCCGCTCGTCGACGTCCCGGGCGAGCGCCCACACCTGCGGCTCGATGCCGTCCTGCGCGATGGCGGCGTCGGCGACGCGCCACCGGATGTCCGGGTCCTGCGCGTAGCTGCGGCCGTCGTGCTTCATCGACGTCCGGCGGTGCGCCGCCGCGACGGCGAGCTCCAGCGCCCGCCGACCGATGCCCGTGTACACGGCGGCCAGCAGGATCTCGAACACCGCGAACAGCGCGAACACGTACGGGTCCGCGCTCGGTCCCGGCGGGAGCGCGCGGACGACCCGGCCGGGTGCCGCGTACGCGCCGGCGAGCACCGTCGTGCAGGACTGCGTCGCCCGCATCCCGAGGGTGTCCCAGTCGTCCCGGGTCTCGACGCCGCCGTCCTCGCGCGCCACGACCGCGTGCACCAGGCGCGGGCCCTCGGGGTGGGCCTCGTCCAGCCCGAACGTGGCGAGCCGGGTCCACACCGGCGCCAGGGACGTGAAGATCTTCGTCCCGGTGAACCGGTAGCCGCCGTCCGGCTGGCGCTCCGCGCGCGTCCGCGAGCCGAACATCACCAGGTCGTTGCCGGCCTCCGAGTTCCCGAACGCGAACACCTCCCCCGCCGCGGCCTCGCGCAGCACGAACGCGAGCGAGTCGTCGCCGCGGTCGGCGAGCACCTTCGCCATGCCGGTGACCACCAGGTGCATGTTCACGGCGAGGGCGGTCGCCGGCGCGGCCGCCGCGAGACGGGTCTGCTCCCGGGCGACCTCCTCGAGGGCCAGGCCGGCGCCGCCGAGCCGCTCGGGGACGAACGCCGCGAGGTACCCGGCCGCGCGGAGCTCGGCGAGGTCCTCGTGCGGGAACGTGTTCTGGCGGTCGTGGACCGGGGCGCGCTCGGCCACCCCGGCGAGCAGCGCGTCCGTCAGCAGGCTGCGCGCGACCATCACGCACCACCCGCTCGCCGGCCGGGGACGTTCGGGACGGGGAGGCACCACGTGCGGCTCATGGCCCCACTGTGGCACGGCCGCGCCGCGGGGTGGACGCCGGTCCCCGACCGTGGGGCGCTCGGGCAGGATGGTCCCATGACCGTCTTCGCCGTCCGGTACACCTACGACTCGCGCACCGACGTCCAGGACGAGGTGCGTCCGCGGCACCGCGGCTACCTCCAGCAGGTCGCGGACCGCGGGGAGCTGCTCGGCTCCGGACCGTTCACGGACGGCGCGCCCGGGGCGCTGCTCGTGCTCCGCGTCGCCGACCGCGCCGCGCTGGACGCCGTGCTCGCCGACGACCCGTTCGCGGCGGCCGGCGTGATCGCCGACGTGGAGGTCCGGGTGTGGAACCCGGTCATCGGGCCGTGGGCGGCCGGCCTGGCGGGCTGAGCACCTCCCCGGGCGCGGGCCGCCGCGGCGGGCCGCCCGCGCCGGTCCGCCGGGTCAGTCCGCCGGGTCAGTCCGCCCGGACGGCCTCGCGCCGCTCGTCCCGCCGGGAGGCCGCGATGCTCGTCACGGCCGTCACCCCGAGCGTCACCACGATGACCGCCAGCGACACCCACGTCGGCAGCTCGGGCGCCCACGGCACCGGCTCCCCGCCGTTGACGAACGGCAGCGCGTTCTCGTGCAGCGCCTGGAGCACCAGCTTCACGCCGATGAACCCGAGCAGCACCCCCAGGCCGATGTTGAGGTACCGCAGCCGCGTGAGCAGCCCGCCGAGCAGGAAGTAGAGCTGGCGCAGCCCCATGAGGGCGAACACGTTCGCCATGAGCACCAGGTACGGCTCCTGCGTGAGGCCGAACACCGCCGGGATCGAGTCGAAGGCGAACAGCAGGTCGGTCGCGCCGATCGCCACGAGCACCAGGAGCATCGGCGTGACGTGCCGGCGGCCGTCGACCTTCGCCGTGAGCCGCACGCCGTGGTACTCGCTGCTCGTCGGGAGGACGCGCTGCACGAGGCGCACGAGCGCCGGCGGCCGGTAGTCCTCCGCCTCCTCCTCGTCGCCCACGCCCTCCCGGGCGACCTTGACGGCCGTCCACACCAGGAACGCCCCGAACAGGTAGAACACCCACGAGAACGACGCGATGGCCGCCGCCCCGATGCCGATGAAGATCCCCCGGAACACCAGGGCGAGGATGATCCCGACGAGCAGCGCGGTCTGCTGGTACTGCCGGGGCACGGCGAACCGGGACATGATCAGCAGGAACACGAACAGGTTGTCGACCGACAGCGAGTACTCCGTCAGCCACCCGGCGACGAACTCCCCGGCGGGGTCGGCGCCCCACACGGCCCACACGAGGACGGCGAACGCCACCGCCAGCCCCACGTACACACCGAGGTAGCGCAGGCACTCGGCCGTGGACGGGATGTGCGGCCGCCGGCCCACCACCGCGACGTCCACGATCAGGACGGCGGCGGCGAGGCCGAGCGACACGCACCAGACGAGCGGCGAGACGTCCAACGGGTCAGTGCTCCTTGCTGGCGGGCTCCTGCGCGGCGGTCACGGCGGCCGGCGCGTCGTCGCGGTCGCGCCGGGTCTTGGCGAGGCTCGCGATCGTGGCGACGGTGAGCGTACCGAGGATCACGAGCAGCGAGAGCCACGTGGGGATCTCCGGAGCCCAGTCGATGTGCTCGCCGCCGTTGATGAAGGGCAGCTCGTTGACGTGCATCGCGTGCAGCACGAGCTTCACGCCGATGAACGCCAGGATGAACGCGAGGCCCTTGTTGAGGTACACGAGGCGCTCGAGCAGGCCGCCGATGAGGAAGTACAGCTGCCGCAGGCCCAGCAGCGCGAACGCGTTGGCCGTGAACACGATGTACGGCTCCTGCGTGAGGCCGTAGATCGCGGGGATCGAGTCGAGCGCGAACAGCACGTCGGTGGCGCCGATCGCGACCATGACGAGCAGCATCGGGGTGATGAGGCGCTTGCCGTCGATGCGCGTGGTCAGCCGGTCGCCGTGGTACTCCTCGGTGGTCGGCAGGACCCGCTTGAGCAGCGTGACCGCCAGGCCGTCCTTGCGCTCGCCGGCGTGGGACAGCTCGTCCTCGTCGTGCTTCTCCCGGGCGAGCTTGATGCCGGTGTAGACCAGGAAAGCGCCGAACAGGTAGAAGACCCAGGACCACTGCTCGATCGCGGCGGCACCCACGAGGATGAAGACGGTGCGCAGCACGAGCGCGATGGCGACGCCGACCAGCAGCACCTTCTGCTGGAACTCCCGCGGCACCGCGAACTTCGTCATGATGATGAGGAAGACGAAGAGGTTGTCGACCGAGAGGCTCTTCTCGGTCACGTACCCGGCGAAGTACTCGGTGCCGTGGTCCCAGCCCCACACGATGCCGAGCCCGATGCCGAACACGATCGCCAGCACGATGTAGACCGTCGACCACGTCGCGGCCTCACGGAACGACGGCGCGTGCGGCGTGCGGACGTGCGCGAAGAAGTCGAACACGAGCATCCCGACGATCGCGACACCTGTCGCGATCCAGACCCACAGGTCCACGGACATGGATCACCCTCCGGTACAGACGACTGAGTACCGGAGGTCTCTCCCACCCGGTGCTGACCGGGCCGACGGCCCCGGGCCGGCTACGGAGGCGACCGTGATGACGGGGGCGTCGTGTCGGGATACTCCCCTCCACTGCGTGCGCCAGCATAGGTCATCAGTCCCACACGCACAGCACGGGACGGGGGTGCGGCGCGTCACGCCACGCAGAACTCGTTCCCCTCGGGGTCCGCCATGACCACCCACGCGCCCTCGCGCGGGTCGTCGACCTCGCGCAGCACCGTCCCGCCGGCGGCCTCCAGCGCCTCCGCGTGCTGCCGCGCCGCGGCGAGCTTCGCCGCCCGGTCCTGCCGGTCCACGCCCTGCGCGTCGGACCAGCGCACGTCCAGGTGCACGCGGTTCTTGACGACCTTGTCCTCCGGGACCTTCTGGAAGAACACCCGGGGTCCGGCCCCGGCGGGGTCGACGATCGCGTAGGCGGGGTCCCGGTCGTCGTCCGGGCCGATCCCCCACGCGTCCATCGCCTCGTCCCAGCTCGCGAACGGCGGCGGGGGCGGCTCCTCGACGTAGTCGAGCGCGGCGATCCAGAACCGGCCGAGCGCGCTGGGGTGGTGGCAGTCGATCACGACCTGGACCTGCAGGGACATGGCGGCCTCCGAGGACGGGCGGGTGGGGCGGACGGGGTCAGGCCGTCGCGGCGTGCATCTGCCGGAGCTCCTTCTTGAGCCCCGAGATCTCGTCCCGCAGCCGGGCCGCCAGCTCGAACTGCAGCTCCCCCGCCGCGGCGTGCATCTGGTCCGACAGCTCCTGGATGAGGTCCGCGAGCTCGCCCGCGGCGGCACCGGCGAGCTTCGTGCGCTCGGTGGCCGGCTGCGCCTTGGAGCCGAGCCCGGGGACGGGCGCCTTGCCGCGGCTGGACTGCCGGCCGTTGCCGCCGAGCAGCTCGGCGGTGTCGGCGTCCTCGCGCGCGAGCAGGTCGGTGATGTCGCCGATGCGCTTGCGCAGCGGCTGCGGGTCGATGCCGTGCGCGGTGTTGTACGCGATCTGCTTCTCGCGCCGGCGCTCGGTCTCCTCGATGGCGAGGGCCATGCCGGGCGTGATCTTGTCGGCGTACATGTGCACCTGGCCGGACACGTTGCGCGCCGCTCGGCCGATGGTCTGGATCAGCGACTTGCCGGAGCGCAGGAAGCCCTCCTTGTCGGCGTCGAGGATCGCGACGAGCGACACCTCGGGCAGGTCCAGGCCCTCGCGCAGCAGGTTGATGCCGACCAGCACGTCGTACTCGCCCATCCGCAGCTCGCGGAGCAGCTCGACGCGCCGCAGCGTGTCCACCTCGGAGTGCAGGTACCGCACCCGGACGCCCTTCTCCAGGAAGTAGTCCGTGAGGTCCTCGGCCATCTTCTTGGTGAGCGTCGTGACCAGCACGCGCTCGTCCTTCTCGACGCGCTGGCGGATCTCGTCGAGCAGGTCGTCGATCTGGCCCTTGGTCGGCTTGACGACGACCTCGGGGTCGACCAGCCCGGTGGGCCGGATGATCTGCTCGACGACCCCGTCGGACTGGGCGAGCTCGTAGTCGCCCGGGGTGGCGGACAGGTAGACGGTCTGGCCGATGCGCTCGACGAACTCCTCCCACCGCAGGGGGCGGTTGTCCATCGCGCTCGGCAGCCGGAAGCCGAAGTCGACGAGGTTCCGCTTGCGCGACATGTCGCCCTCGTACATCGCGCCGATCTGCGGGACGGTCACGTGCGACTCGTCGATGACGAGCAGGAAGTCCTCGGGGAAGTAGTCCAGGAGGGTGTTCGGCGCGGTGCCGGCGGCGCGGCCGTCGATGTGCCGCGAGTAGTTCTCGATGCCGGAGCACGACCCGATCTGCCGCATCATCTCGATGTCGTAGGTCGTGCGCATGCGCAGGCGCTGGGCCTCGAGCAGCTTGTTCTGCCGCTCGAGCTCCGCCAGCCGCTGCTCGAGCTCGAGCTCGATGCCGCTGATCGCCCGCTCCATGCGCTCCGGACCCGCGACGTAGTGCGTCGCGGGGAACACGTGGACCTGCCGCTCCTCGCGCACCACGTCGCCGGTCAGCGGGTGCAGCGTCTGGATGGCCTCGATCTCGTCGCCGAAGAACTCGATGCGGATCGCGAGCTCCTCGTACACCGGGATGATCTCCACGGTGTCGCCGCGCACGCGGAACGTGCCGCGCGTGAAGGCCATGTCGTTGCGCGCGTACTGCATCGACACGAACTGCCGCAGCAGCTGGTCGCGGTCCACCTGGTCACCGACGTCGAGCGTGACCATGCGGTCGACGTACTCCTGCGGGGTGCCGAGGCCGTAGATGCAGGACACCGACGCGACGACCACGACGTCGCGCCGGGTCAGCAGGGACGACGTCGCGGAGTGCCGGAGCCGCTCGACCTCGTCGTTGATGGACGAGTCCTTCTCGATGTAGGTGTCCGTCTGCGCGATGTACGCCTCGGGCTGGTAGTAGTCGTAGTACGAGACGAAGTACTCGACCGCGTTGTTCGGCAGCAGCTCCCGGAACTCGTTCGCGAGCTGGGCGGCGAGCGTCTTGTTGGGCGCCATCACGAGCGTCGGGCGCTGGAGCCGCTCGATCAGCCAGGCCGTCGTGGCGGACTTGCCGGTACCCGTGGCGCCGAGCAGGGTGACGTCCTTCTCCCCCGCCCGGATGCGGCGCGCGAGCTCGTCGATCGCGGCCGGCTGGTCGCCGGAGGGACGGTAGTCGGACACCACCTCGAAGGGGGCGACGGTGCGCTGCAGGTCGGTCACGGGACGCATGCGTCCACCGTACGTCCGGGGTCCGACACGCGCCCCGGCCGGGGCGCCGGGTTCGCGCAGGGCGTGCGGTCGCGACGCACCCCGCACGACCGCGCCGGACGGCTCAGGCCAGCGTGCCCGCCGCGATCGGGACGTCCTGCGTCGTCCGCAGCGCGGCCCGCACCACGGCCGCGAGGCCCGTCGCGGCGCTGCCCGCGGCGAGCGACGCGCTCCCGGCGGGCACCTGCTCGGGCAGCCGGGGCACGTGCACGAAGCCGCCGCGCGCCCCGGGCACCCGGCCCCCGGCGAGCTGGTCGGCCAGCGCGTACGCGACCGTGTTGCAGACGTACGTCCCCGCGGTGTTCGACACCTCGCCCGGCACCCCGGCCTCCAGCACCGCCGCGAGGCACGCCTTCACCGGCAGCGACGACAGGTGCGCGACCGGCCCGCCGGGCACGACCGGCACGTCCACCGGCTGGTCGCCGTCCTCGTCGGGGATCCGCGCGTCCTGCACGTTGACGGCGACGCGCTCCACCCCGACGGCCGACCGCCCGCCGGCCTCCCCCACGCACACGACGAGGTCCGGCCGGACCTGCGCGAGCAGCTCGGAGAGCCGCCGCGGCGCCCGGGCGAACGACACCGGCAGCAGCGCCGTGACCAGCACGGCCCCCTCGTCGCCCTCGGACCAGCCGTCCGCGACCGCGCGGACCGCCGCCCAGGACGCGTTCACCGGCTGCCCCTCGAAGGGCTCGAACCCGGTCAGCAGGACCGTCGCGGTCACGGGGCGTCGACCTCGCGCTCGTCCCGGCGCTCCGCGGCGAGCCGGTCCCACAGGGCGTCGACCTGGGACTCCAGGTCCGCCGGGGCGCCCGAGCCGTCGAGCACGACGTCCGCGGCGGCCTCGCGCTCGGCGTCCGTCGCCTGGGCGGCGATGCGCCGCTCGGCCTCCGCCCGGTCCATGCCCCGCGTCCGCACGAGCCGCTCCGCCCGCAGCAGCGCGGGCGCCTGCACGAGGACGACCAGGTGGAACGACCCCGCGTACCCCGACTCCACGAGCAGCGGGATGTCGTGCACGACCACGGCGCCGGCGTCCGCGGCTGCGGCCGCCGCCTCGCGCTCCGCCGCGAGCCGCCGCACCACGGGGTGCACGACGGCGTTGAGCCGCTCCCGGGCCTCCGGGTCGGCGAACACGACCGTCGCGAGGGCGGGGCGGTCGAGCGTGCCGTCCGGCGCCAGGACGCCGTCGCCGAAGGCCTCCACGACCTCGACGAGGCCGGGCGTGCCCGGCGCCACCGCCTCCCGGGCCAGGACGTCGTAGTCGATCACGACCGCCCCGCGCTGCTCGAGCCGCGTCGCGGCGACGGACTTGCCCGCGGCGATCCCTCCGGTCAGGCCGATGCGCTGCATGACCCCATCGTGCCGTGCCGCGACGCCTCGCCGCACCCGGGGTCGGCCCCGGCGTCCGGGCGGCCGGGCGTCAGCGGACCTCGAAGCCCCGTTCCCGCAGGTGCGCCTTGACCGCGCCGACCGTCAGCGTGCCGAAGTGGAACACGCTGGCCGCGAGGACGGCGTCGGCGCCCGTCGCGGCCGCCTCCGCGAAGTGCTCGACGGTCCCCGCGCCGCCGCTGGCGATGAGCGGCACCCGCACCTCCCGCCGGACCGCCCGGAGCATCTCCAGGTCGAAGCCCGCGGTGGTGCCGTCGGCGTCCATCGAGTTGAGCAGGATCTCCCCGGCGCCCAGCTCCGCGGCCCGGGCGGCCCAGGCCACGGCGTCGATGCCCGTGCCGCGGCGCCCGCCGTGCGTGGTGACCTCGTACCCCGAGTCGGTGCGGACGTCCCCGGTCACGCGCCGCGCGTCCACCGAGAGCGTGAGCACCTGGGAGCCGAACCGCTCGGCGATCTCGGCGATCAGCTCCGGCCGCGCGATCGCCGCGGTGTTGACCCCCACCTTGTCGGCGCCGGCGCGCAGCAGCCGGTCGACGTCGTCCGCGGAGCGCACGCCGCCGCCGACGGTCAGCGGCACGAACACCTGCTCGGCGGTGCGGCGCACCACGTCGTACGTCGTCTCGCGGTCCGAGGACGACGCGGACACGTCGAGGAACGTCACCTCGTCGGCGCCCTCGCGGTCGTACCGGCGGGCGAGCTCGACGGGGTCGCCCGCGTCCCGCAGGTTCTCGAAGTTGACGCCCTTGACCACCCGGCCGGCGTCGACGTCCAGGCACGGGACCACCCGCAGCGCGACGGACACGGCTCACTCCCCCCCGGTCGCGTCGTCGCCGGCGTCGTCGGACGCGGGCGCGCGGGTCGCGAGCAGGTCGATGACGAAGACGATGGTCTGCCCGGCGAGCTCCTCGCTCTGCGTCGCGCCGAGCGCGTACGCCGGCGGCACGACGAGCATCACCTGGCTGCCGACGGTCTGCTCGACCAGCGCCTCCGACCACGCCGGGACGTCGTCCAGCGAGAACGTCGAGGGGCTGCCCGTGGTCCACGTCGAGTCGAACGGCTCGCCGGTCGCCCAGACGAACCCGGTGAACTGCACCGTCACGACGTCACCCTCGGACACCTGGGGGCCGGTCCCGCGGAGCAGCGGCTGGACGACCAGGTCGGGCGGCGGCTCCGTCCCGGTCGGCGTGATCGACGGCGCGCCGTCGGCGTCGAGCTGCACGGCGGGGACACCCTCGCGCGGCTCGACGGGCTCGCCGTCCGCCCGCACCGGCAGGACGTCCAGCACGGTCACCGTCGGGTAGGACGAGGAGCCGGTGTCGGACGCGGGGCTGATCTGCAGCAGCCGCGCACCCACGCGCTGGCCGGACAGCGTGGCGTACAGGTCCTTGCCGAGGTCCTCCTCGGTCAGGAGCCGCGGGGTGGGGCTGGAGCTGTAGGACTCCTTGACGAGCGTGGCGTCGGAGGCGTCCTCGAGCCAGAAGTCCAGCAGCACCGGACGGCCGTCCTCGAGCGCCGGGCCCGTGCCCTCCCAGACCACCTCGTGCAGGGGCTCCGCCACCCGCAGCGGCGTCCGGTAGGTGACGGTCGGCGCCTGCCCGGCGTCACCGGACACGACCACCTCGGGGGGCTCGGGCTCCTGCGAGGCGCACCCCGCGAGCAGCAGTGCTGCAGCGGCGCACGCGGCCACGAGACGTCGCACGTCGTTCCTTCCCAGCGTCCTGCACGATCCGCCGCCCACTGTACGGGTCCGCGGACCGCCTCCCGGACGGTCACATCGACTCGATGAGCCTCTCGACGCGGTCGTCGACGCTGCGGAACGGGTCCTTGCACAGGACGGTGCGCTGCGCCTGGTCGTTGAGCTTGAGGTGCACCCAGTCGACCGTGTAGTCCCGCCGGGCCTCCTGCGCGGCCTGCACGAACTCCCCGCGCAGCTTGGCGCGGGTGGTCTGCGGCGGCACCGAGGTCGCCTCGAACACCTCGACGTCCGTGGTGACGCGCTCGACCAGCCCGCGCTGCGCGAGCAGGTTGTACAGGCCCTCCGTGCGGGAGATGTCGTGGTACGCGAGGTCCATCCGCGCGACCCGGACGTCCGAGAGGTCGAGGCCGTGCTTCGCCCGGTACCGCTCGATGAGGCGGTACTTGATGACCCAGTCCAGCTCCCGCTCCACCAGCGAGAGGTCCCCGGTGCGCAGCGCCCGCAGCCCGCGCTCCCACAGGTCGAGCACCTGCTTGACCTCGGGTGTCGGGTCGGACTCGGACGTCACCCAGTCCTGCACCCGGCCCAGGTACTCCTCCTGCAGGTCGACGGCGGTGACCGTCCGGCCGTTCGCGAGCGTCACCGGGTGCATGCCCGTGACGTCGTGGCTGATCTCCCGAATCGCGCGGATCGGGTTCTCCAGCGTGAGGTCCCGCATCGGCAGGCCGGCCTCGACCAGGCGCAGCACCAGGTCGGTCGACCCCACCTTGAGCATCGTGGTCGTCTCGGACATCGAGGAGTCCCCGACGATGACGTGCAGCCGGCGGTAGTGCTCGGCGTCGGCGTGCGGCTCGTCGCGGGTGTTGATGATCGGCCGCGACCGCGTGGTGGCCGACGACACGGACTCCCAGATGTGGTCCGCCCGCTGCGACAGGCAGAACACCGCGCCGCGCGGGGTGGTCAGGACCTTGCCCGCGCCCGTCAGGACCTGCCGGGTGATGAGGAACGGCACGAGCACGTCGGACAGCCGGGAGAAGTCGCCCTGCCGCCGCACCAGGTAGTTCTCGTGGCAGCCGTAGGAGTTGCCCGCGGAGTCGGTGTTGTTCTTGAACAGGTGGATCCGGCCCGACAGGCCCTCGTGCTCCAGGCGCTGCTGCGCGTCGGCGACCAGCCCCTCGAGGATCCGCTCCCCCGCCCGGTCGTGCGTGACGAGCTGGCGCCAGTCGTCGCACTCCGCCGTGGCGTACTCGGGGTGGGAGCCGACGTCGAGGTACAGCCGCGAGCCGTTGCGCAGGAACACGTTCGACGACCGGCCCCACGCCACGACCTTGCGGAACAGGTAGCGGGCGACCTCGTCGGCGGACAGGCCCCGCCCGTCGTCGGCGGCGCACGTCACGCCGTACTCGGTCTCCAGGCCGAAGATCCGTCGGTCCACGTTCGCCTCCCGGCCTCAGGCCCCGCCGGCGGACGCCAGCAGGTCCTCCAGCACGACGCCGGACAGGCGCCGGAACGCCCGCCGCGGCCGGGTGCGGTCGAGCACCGCGACCTCCAGCTGCGCGGCGGGGATGACGCGGCGGTCGTCCTCGTCCGCCCCGTCGGACGGCGTGCCGAGCACGCGCACCGCGAGACCGAGCACGTCGGCGAGCGGCATGCCCGGCACCCACGCGCCGGCCACCTCGTCGCGCAGCCGCTCGGCCTGGCCGCCCATGACCACGAACCCGCGCTCGTCCGCCACCGACCCGTCGTACGACAGCCGGTAGATCTGGTCCGTGGCGGCGTCGGCGCCCACCTCCGCGACGACGAGCTCGACCTCCAGCGGCTTGGACTCCGTGGTGAAGACCGTGCCGAGCGTCTGGGCGTACGCGTTCGCGAGCCCGCGGGCGTTGACGTCCCGGCGGTCGTAGGAGTAGCCGCGCAGGTCGGCGTACCGCACGCCGGCCACCCGCAGGTTCTCGAACTCGTTGTACTTGCCGACCGCCGCGAAGGCGATGCGGTCGTAGATCTCCGACACCTTGTGCAGCGCCCGGGACGGGTTCTCGGTCGCGAACGCGATGCCGTCCTCGTAGGCGAGGACCACGACGGACCGGCCGCGGGCGATGCCCTTGCGCGCGTAGTCCGCCCGGTCCTTCATGAGCTGCTCGGGCGAGACGTAGAACGGCATGCTCATGCGGGGTCACCCTCCTGCCGGGCCCGGGCGTGCTGCTCGGCGCGGTCGGCCAGCACCCGGGCCACCACCTCGCCGAGCGCGTCCTGCGGCACCCGCAGGTAGCCCGCGGCGGTCACGGTCGCCACGACCGGCCAGATGCGGCGCGCCTGGTCCGGTCCCCCGGTCGCCGAGTCGTCGTCGGCGGCGTCCACCAGGGCCTCCACCGCCACGCGGACCGCCGCGTCGGCGTCGAGCCCCGGCTGCCAGAGCTTCTTGAGCGAGCCGCGCGCGAACACGGACCCCGAGCCCACGCTGTGGTGCTGGTGCTCCTCGTAGCGCCCGCCGGTGACGTCGTACGAGAAGATCCGTCCGCTGCCGCGGTCCAGGTCGAACCCGGCGAACAGCGGCACCACCGCGAGCCCCTGCATCGCGAGACCGAGGTTCCCCCGGATCATCGTGGCGAGCCGGTTCGCCTTGCCGTCGAGCGAGAGCAGCGTGCCCTCGATCTTCTCGTAGTGCTCGAGCTCGAGCTGGAACAGCCGGACCAGCTCGACGGCCAGCCCGGCGGTGCCGGCGATCCCGACGGCCGAGTAGTCGTCGGCCGGGAAGACCTTCTCGATGTCCCGCGAGGCGATCTGCGAGCCCATCGTGGCGCGCCGGTCGCCCGCCATGACCACCCCGCCGTCGAACGTCAGCGCGACGATCGTGGTGGCGTGCGGGGCGGGCACCTCACCGACCGGCAGCGCCGGGCGCCGGCCCGGCAGCAGGTCCGGGGCGTGCTGGGACAGGAAGTCGACGAAGGACGACGACCCGGGCGTCGTGAAGGCGCCGGGCAGCCGCCCCGCGGGGCTCAGCGGGTCGGTCGGCACGCGTCACTGCCCGCCCTTCTGCACGAACCCGCGCACGAACTGCTCGGCGTTGGTCTCCAGGACGTCGTCGATCTCCTCGAGGAGCGCGTCAACCTCCGCGTCGCGCTGCTGCGCCGCCGCGGTCGCCTGCTCGACGTCCGGGCCGTCGACCGGCTCGTCGTCCTCGCGGCGGTCCCGAGCGCGTTCCTGACCTGATCGGTCGGCCATCGTCCACCTCCGGCGGTAGTCCGGACGGGGCCCGGAGAGCTGGACCGGGCACCGCAGTGGCACCACCCTAGGCCCTGGTCGGCGCGGGTTCGCGTGCGCCACGGGGCCGCCGCCCCGCACCGGCCGGCGGGGGCGTCAGGAGCCGAGCGCCTCCAGCAGGCTGGCGACGTCCGGCGAGCCCGCCAGCAGGCCCTCGACGTGCGCCCGCGTGCCGCGCAGCGGGTCGCGCATCGGGACGCGCCGGAGCGTCGGCGCCCCGGGGACGTCGAAGACGACCGAGTCCCAGGACGCCGCCGAGACGTGCGTGCCGAAGCGGGCGATCGTCTCGCCGCGGAAGTACGCGCGCGTGTCCTCCGGCGGGTGCGACACGGCCGACGCGACCGCCTCGTCCGTCACGAGGCGCTCGACCGCTCCCGCGCCGACGAGCCGGTGGTACAGCCCGCGCTCGGGTCGCACGTCGGACCACTGCAGGTCGACGGCGGCGAGGCGCGGGTGGTCCCAGTCCAGGTGGTCGCGCCGGCGGAGCCCCTCGAGCAGCCGCATCTTGGCGAGCCACTCCACCTCCCGGGCGCACGACGCGGGGTCGGACCCCAGCCGCTCCAGCAGCGAGCCCCAGCGCGCGACGACGTCCGCGGTCTGCGCGTCGACCTCCGCGGCGCCCCGCCCGAGCGCGGTGCGGACGGCCGCGAGGTACTCCCGCTGCACCTCGAGCGCGGTCAGCCGGCGCCCGTCGGCGAGCGGCAGGCGCGCGGTCAGCGTGAGGTCGTGGCTGACGGTGTGCACGGCACGCACGGGGTCGGCGAGCGCCAGGCGGTCCAGCGCGGTCGCCAGGTCGGCGGCGGCGCCGGACGCGATGCGCTCGACCAGCCACAGCACCAGGGACGTCGTGCCGAGCTTGAGGTACGTCGGCACCTCGAGCAGGTTCGCGTCCCCGATGATGACGTGCAGCCGGCGCCAGCGGTCCGGGTCGGCGTGCGGCTCGTCACGGGTGTTGACGATCGGGCGGCGCAGGGTCGTCTCGAGGCCGACCTCCGCCTCGATGTAGTCCGCCCGCTGGGAGAGCTGGAACCCGGCCTCCTCGCCCCGCTGGCCCAGGCCGACGCGGCCGGCGCCCGTGAAGACCTGGCGGGTCACCAGGAACGGCATCACCCGCGCGGCGAGGTCCGCGAACGGCACCGCGCGGTCGACGAGGAAGTTCTCGTGGGTGCCGTAGGTCGCGCCTTTGCCGTCGACGTTGTTCTTGTAGAGCGCCACGTCGGGCAGCGCGGCGGTCGACGCCAGGGCGCGCACCGAGGCCAGCATGACGAGCTCGCCCGCCCGGTCCCAGCGCACGGCGTCGAGCGGGTTGGTCACCTCCGGCGACGAGTACTCGGGGTGGGCGTGGTCGACGTACAAGCGCGCGCCGTTGGTGAGGATGACGTTCGCCGCACCGGGGTCCTCGTACTCCTCCACCAGCGAGCGGGCGACCTCCTGGGGGCCGTCGCCCGACGGTGCGGGCCGGGCCGGGTCGTCCGTCAGCAGCGACGGGTGCGCCGCCGCGCGCTGCAGGTGGAAGCCGCGCGCGTCCTGCAGCGGGTCCTCGTCGTCGTAGTCCCACCGGGCCTTGGTGCGGCCGGCCCCGCGGGCGGCGGCGTGCACCGCCACCACGTGGCTGGACAGCAGCATCGGGTTGGCGGTGGGGCGGCCGGGCTGCAGCACGCCGTACTCGGTCTCGATCCCCATCACGCGGCGCACGGTCACGCCGGCCAGCCTACGGGCCCGGAGCCGTCGGCCCCGGGCCCGCGGGCCGGCCGGTCCCCTCAGGCGTCGGCGCCGCCGCCGGGCATCCCGCCGCCGCGGGTGCCGCCGTCGCCGCCGGGCCCCCCGCCCATCGCCCCGCCGCCCCTGCCGGCGGTGTGCTCGCCGGCCGTGACGGTCAGCAGCTCCGTGGCGCCCGAGGCGTCCCCGCTCTCGCTGTACCCCGCGACCACGTCGCCCGAGGACTGCGCCCCGGAGACGACCGTGTACGTCTCGCCGGCGGTGATCGCCGAGGACGAGACCACCAGGGAGCTGAGGGTCTTGGTCGGGGTGAAGGTCGCGACGACCGTGCCGTCCGCGTCGACGACCGCCAGCGTGGTGCCCGCGGGCTGCGCGCTGTCGAAGGTCGCGGACACCCAGCCCTGGCCGTCCGCGTCGGGGGCCTCCGCCATGCCCGACGAGCCGGCCGCCACGAGCGTGCCGCCCGTCACCGCGAGCGTGCCGTTGGAGTCCAGGGCGCCGTTGCCGTCGTTCGTGGGCCCGTTCACGACCACGACGCCGCCCGACATCGTCAGCGAGCCGTTCGAGTCGAGCCCGTCACCACCCGCGTCGACGGCGAGCGTGCCGCCGGTGATGGTGAGGGTCGCGGCGCCCGCGGCCTCGCCCTGCGGACCGCCCGCGGCTCCCCCACCGCCCTCGGCGGTGCTGCTGCCGGCCTCCGAGGCGTTGAGCCCGTCGTCCGATGCCGTGACGGCCAGGTCGCCGCCCGCGATCGTGATCGCCTCGGCCTCCAGGCCCTCGGACGACGTGACGACCTCGAGCGTGCCGCCGCTGACGTCGAGCGCCAGGTCGGCGTGCACGCCGTCGTCACCCGTGGACAGCGTGAGGTCGCCGTCGGTGACCGACACGATGCCGTCGGAGTGCAGGGCGTCGTCGGAGGAGTCGACGGTCACGGTGCCGCCGCCGACGACGACCGACGCGCCGCCCTTGAGGCCCTTGGTCGACGTCTCGTCGGTCGGCTCGGTGCCGCTGCCGCCGCCGGCCTCGACCGTGACGGTGCCACCGGTGACGACCACGTCCGTCGCCGCGTCCACGCCGTCGCCCCCGGTGGTGAGCGTGACGTCGCCGCCCGCCAGGACGACGAAGCCCTTCGCGGCGTCGGAGTCCTGGTCGGACGTCAGCCCGTCGCCGCCGGCCGTGACGTCGAGCGTGCCGCCGTCCACGACCAGGTAGTCCTTGCCGCGGATGCCGTCGTCCACGGCGTCGACGGTGATCGTGCCGCCCTCGACCACCAGGCCGTCCTTCGAGGTGATGCCGTCGTTCGCGTTGCCGGCGACCGTGAGCGAGCCGTCGCCGGTGATCGTGAGGTCGGCGCTGCTGAACAGCGCCGCGTTCGGGGCGTCGTCCGACGTGTCGGCGTACGTGGCGGCGTCGGTCAGCGCGTTCTGCGAGCCGTCCGCGAGCTCGACCACCACGGAGCCGGCGGACACGACCGCCAGCGCGGAGCCGGTCGTGGACGTGACGTCGACGTCGTCCAGCACCACGTGCACGACCTCGTCGCCGGCATCGACGACCACCTGGCCGTCGGACAGCGAGCCGCTCAGGGTGTAGGTGCCGCCCGCGGTGATCGTCACCGTCGAGTCGTCGACGGTGACGCCGTCCGAGTCGCCGTCGACGCTCGCGGAGCTGCCGTCCAGCGTGATCGAGGCCGCGGCGGTCCCCGCGTCGGCCACCTCGTGCACCTCGGCGTCCGCGGCCAGCACCTGCTCGGCGGTCGCGCCGGCTGCGACGTCCGTGACCGTCGTCGTGGTGCCGTCCTCGGCGGTGGTCGTGGTCGTCGAGGTGCCCGAGCCGGCCAGCGCGTCCACGGAGCAGCCCGCGAGGAGCAGGCTCACGAGGACGGCCGGGGCGGCGAGGGCGAGGACGCGGTGGTGGGGTCGGCGCATGGGAACCTCCGGGGTCGGGTGGGGACGGCGGACGCGGGCAGCCGGTCGGGCCGGCGCAGGTCGCCGCGGGTCGGGTCAGGGGGTGAGGGTGCGGCGCAGCGTGCGGCGCCAGGGGCGTCCGGCGAGCGTGGGGTCCAGGACCACCAGCCCGGTCGCGTACTTGGAGATGCGGGAAGGCCGGTGCCCGAGCGACCAGAGCGCGCGGTCCGCGGCGGAGGCCCCGGCGACGCTCTTGGTCTCGACGACGACGTGCTCCGGCACGGCGGCCGAGGCGCCCGCGGCCCGGTGCAGCTCGAGCCCGTGCCACTCCAGGCCGGTGTCGACCGTGGTCCGGGCACCGTCCGGGAGCAGCAGCGTCCGGCGGCGGTAGCGGGTGGTCAGGGTCGGGTGCAGGTCGAGCCCGTCGGCCCGCAGACCCTGCCGACGCAGCGTGTCCTCGACGAAGCCGAGGGCGTCGCCGACCGCGCCGGCGGCCGCCGCGTCGTGCTCGCGACGCTCCTTGACGGTCGTGCCGCGCGGGCCGCGGGTCTTCACCTCGAGCCAGCAGCCGCCGGTGTCCCGGTAGGTGCGGGTCCGTACCTTGTACCGCCGGCGCCGGCGCCCGGCCGCCAGGTGGAACGCGTCGAGCTCCGGGGTGTCGAAGTACACCGACTCGTACCCGAACGCGTCGCGGCCGTCGATGACGAGCCGCCGGGTGCCGGCGGGGAGCGCGCCGAGCAGGTCGGGCAGCGCCGCGACCGGGAGCACGTACTTGCGGTCGACCCGCGTCTGCAGCGCGGCGGTGAGCTGGAGCTCGTCGAGCCCCACGCCGGGCAGGTGGTCGAGGGTCGTCGGGTCCGCGGTCGTCAGGTCCGTGGTCACCGGGCCACCTCCGACAGGCTCGAGGCACCGGAGGCACCGGCGGAGTCGGAGGCGGCGGACCAGGCCTGCTGCGGGGCGGGCTGCGGCTGTGCGCCGCCCTCCGACGCGGAGCCGCGCCGCACCGCCCAGGACGCCGCGCCGCCCGACGCACCGGCCGCGCGCGCCCGGTTCTCGGAGAACCGCACGTCGACCACCGTGGTGTCGTCGACCAGGTCGAGCCGCTGCACGGTCACGCCGTGCACCCGTGCACCGAGCAGCCCCTCCAGGTGCGCCACCAGCGCGTCGTGGTCCGGGACCGCCCGGTCCAGCACGACGACCTGCTGCCGGTAGCGCCGCAGCAGCCGCGGGTGGTCGCCGACGACGAGCGCCAGCACCACGAGCGCCATGAGCACCAGGGCGGTCCCGCCGAGCGAGCCGCCCAGCCCGCCGATCAGCCCGAGCGCCAGGGACGCGAAGTAGTAAGCGACCTCGCGCTGGTCGATCTCGGAGGACCGGAGCCGGATGATCGACAGCACGCCGAACAGGCCGAGACCCAGACCGGCTCCGACGGTCGCCCCGGACAGCGCACCGGCGACCGCCAGCACGCCGACGTTCACGCCGAGGAACGCGACCACCAGGTCGCGCCGGCGGTGCCGGGGGAAGTAGACGGCGAAGGTCAGCAGGCCGATCGCGACGAGGTCGGCCACGAACAGGACGGCGACGGGCAGTGTCTCGGGGAGCACAGGCACCTCACGGGTCGGGGGTGAACACCCGGTGAACCGGGTACGACCATCCAGCAGCGCGGTGCTGTGCCGCTGCTGTGGACGGCGCCAGGACGCCGTGTGGATCCTGGCCCCTGGGTCCGGGAGCCGATCGGGGCGACTGCTCAGCCGCTCGCTCGCACGAGCGCCCGGTCCCGCCGCGTGCGCCACCCGGTCACGACCGCCCGACCACTCAGCGGAGCCGCGCGCTCCACCCCATCGCGACGACCAGGCCACTCACCGGAACCGCGCGCCCCACCCCATCGCGACGACCGGACCACTCAGCGGAAGCGCAGGCCCCTATCGTCGCCCACCGGGGGGTCCGGCAGGAGGACGGAGCAGGAGATGCTGCGCACGAGCACTGTCCGCACGACGATCCTCGAGCAGACGAACGACCGCGACCCGGATCTGCGCAACGGCGCCGGCGACAAGCCGGGAGTCTCGTTCGACGACAACATCGACGCGACGCGTTTCACGGGCTGCTGACGGGACCCGCGGGGCGGCGGGCGCGTGCGCGCGCCGCCGCCCCTCGAGCCGTCCCGATCGATCACGAACAGGAGAGGGAGCCCGCCGTGCCGGACTCGCGCAGATCACCTGGTCGGTACCTGACGGCGACGAGCCTCGTGCTGGCGCTCGCCGCCTGCGCCGGTGCGCCGGACGCGACGAGCGAGGACGTCGCGGCGCTCGGGATCGACCTCACCGTGGACCTCGACCCCGCGTCGGGTGCCGTCGTCCTCCCCTTCGACCGCCTGGTCCCGGACTTCTACGAGAACGACATCCTGGCGACAGGCGCGTCCGCTGCCGTGGCGCTGTGCGCCGCGGGTTCCGGCGTCACCTTCGACCCGCCGCCCCTGAGCGACGACCCGGTCTACGCGTCGGAGCACTACTTCGGACCGTGGACGGCCGACCAGGCCGCGCGGTTCGCCTTCGTGCCACCGATGTCGCTGCGTGACATGGCGGCGAACGAGATCGCCGGCGCGCCCGAGCCCGCCGGCGCCACCGAGGTCGCGCCCGGGGCCGGAGCGGACGACGAGCTGACCGACGACGACTGGGCCGTCATCGACGCCTGCAACGCGGACGACGACGTGGCGGCCCTGCTGGATGCCACGATCGTCACCGGTCCCTGGACGGACGCCGTCGAGGCGGTCCGGGACGGTCTGCCGGACGAGGACGGGGCCCGCGCGCTCATCGACGAGCTCGCGCGCTGCTACGTCGCCGAGGGCCTCGAACCGGCGGACGACGCACCGTGGCTGCCGGAGGGGGCGAACGGGAGAGAGATCACGCAGGCGCAGATCGCGCTCGCCGTCTCCGTGGTGCGCTGCAAGGACTCCGTCGACTTCACCCGCCGCATGGCCGACGTCGAGGCGGGCCTCCAGGCGCCGATCATCCGCCGGTACGCGCACGAGCTCGCGGAGCAGCGGGGATCGGTCGACGAGGCGCTCGACCTCGCGGCCGCCCTGCTGTCGGAGGCGTCCCGGTGAGGATGCCGGGCCGTCCCTCCGCCTCCGACGGAGCGCCGCCACGCCGCGGGTGGCTGCTGTGGTGGCTGGTGTGCTCGCTCACCGTCACGCTGTGCGCCTTCGTCGTCGGCTCGCTGGTGCGGTCGCCGTGGGAGGCCGCCTCGGCGAACTCCGAGCGCGCCTCGACCACCACGCTGGAGGTCGAGTGGCGGGAGTTCCCGGTCGATCGTCCGCAGGCGGTGGGGACGCTCGAGGTCGGCGCGATCGTGGACGCACCGTCCGGCCACGGGGACTCCGTCGCCGTCGTGACCGCGGCACCGGTCGAGGCCGGCCAGGTGGTGCCGGCAGGCGCGCGCGTCGCCGAGGTCTCGGGCAGACCCGTCCTCGTGCTCGAGCTGCCGTTCCGCCTCTACCGTGACCTCGTCCCGGGCGACACCGGGGCGGACGTCGCCGCGCTCCAGCAGTCGCTGACGGGCCTCGGCCTGTACTCCGGGGGAGCCGACGGCCAGTTCGGGCCCCGGACGTCCGCCGCCGTCCGGGACCTGTACCGGCAGGCCGGGGCCGACCCGCCCGGTGCCGCCGACGACCTGGTGCTGGCCGCGCAGGACGCCCGGATCGCGCTCGAGGCGGCCGTCGCGGCCGAACGACGAGCCAGGCAGATCCGGGACGACGTCGTCCGAGAGGCGGGGACGAGCGGGGCCACGTCCGAGGCCGAGGCCGACCTGTCTGCCGCTGCCGCCCTCGTCGCCTCGGCGCGGCAGGAGGCCGCCGACACGGCCGCCGCCGCGGACACGCCGCTGCCCGCGGCCGAGATCGTCCGCATCCCCACCGGGACGGCGACCGTGGTGCACGCCGCGGCGCCCGACACGCTCGTGGACACCACCACCCCCGCCGTGCGGCTGCGCGCCGGGGCACCGTCCGCGGTGCTGCGCGTCGGCGTCGAGCACGACGACGCCTTCCCGGTCGGGACGAGCGTGGAGGTGCAGGCCGCCGACGACCCCGGAGCGAGCATGCCCGCCACGGTCGTCGCGCGGGGCGAGTTCACCTCCGACCAGGACGACGACCGGGTGCCCGGGTTCGACGTCACCCTGGCCTTCCCGGTAGACGCCCCGGTCACGATCGACTCGGGAGCCGCCGTGGTCGCGGTGCCGGACGGCGCCCCCGAGATCGAGTCCGGCCTGGCGGTGCCGATCGTGGCGGTCCGCAGCGAGGGCGACGGGTCGTTCGTGCTCCTGGTCGAGCCGCGTCCCGCCGATCCCGACGTGCCCGAGACCCGGGCGGTGCCCGTCGTCGTCAGCCGGACGGCTGACGGGTTCGCGCTGCTCGAGCTCCCGGAGGACGGCGCGCTGGAGGTCGGCGACCACGTCCTGCTCGGTCGGGCACCGTGACGGCACCCGCCCTGCACGCGGCCGGCCTGGCCAAGACCTACGACGCCTCACCTCCCGTCCCCGTGCTCACGGGCGTCGACCTCGCGGTGCACCACGGCGAGCGGGTCGCGATCACCGGGCGATCCGGTGCCGGCAAGTCGACCCTCCTGAACCTGCTGGGACTGCTCGACGAGCCGACCGCCGGGCGTCTCTCGCTGCTCGGTCGCGAGACGACCTCGCTCTCCCGGCGGGAGCGCGACACATTCCGCGCCGTCCACCTCGGCTTCGTCTTCCAGGACCACCACGTGCTCGGCCGCCGCTCGTGCGCCGCGAACGTCGCGCTCAAGCTGGCCGTCCTCGGCACGGACCGCTCCGGTCGCCGGCAGCAGGTGGCCGCGGCGCTCGAGCGGGTGGGCCTCTCCGCTCGCGCGCACGCCGAGGGACGCCTGCTCTCCGGAGGAGAGAAGCAGCGCCTCGCCTGCGCCCGCGCGATCGTCTCCCGACCGGCGGTGATCCTGGCGGACGAGCCGACCGGAAACCTCGACCCGGACAACGCCTCGTCCGTGCTGGACCTGTTCGACAGCCAGGCGCAGGACGGTGTCGCCGTCGTCGTCATCACCCACGACGACCGCGTCGCGCGCTGGGCGGACCGCGCGCTGCGGCTCCGTGACGGGGAGCTGCTCCCGTCGGACGACACGGACCCAGGTGACCGCCGGTGAGCCGGCTGCGGACCTCCTGGACCGACCTGGTGGACGACGTCACGGCCGAGCTTGTGGTCGCGAGGTCGCGGGCGGTGACGATCCTGGTCGGTGTCGCGCTGTCGACCGGCGCGCTGGTGTCGTCGGCAGGCATCTCGGCGACCGCGCGGGACCAGATCGCCGCCGACCTCGCCGCCTCGACCGTCGACTCGCTCACCGTTTCCGCCGCGGCGTCGGCGCGCGCCGGTGGAGCCGAGGACGTCTTCCCGGACGACACCGAGGCCCGGGTCCGGGAGCTCACGCTCGTCCGGGAGGCAGGGCGCGTCCTCGAGCTCGACGGCCTCGTCGACGGGCTCGTCACGCGGCTGCCCGGGACCGGACCCGTGGACGTCCCGGTCCTCGCCGCGACGTCGGGGTACCTCGCAGCACGCGACAGCGGCGCGGGCCAGGCCCCCGTCTGGCTCCTCGACGGCTCCGAGCCCGTGGCCCTGCTCGGACTGGCTGCCGCCGACGCGCTCGGCGTCCCCGTGGTCGATGACCCGACCGGCCTCACGGTGCAGATCGACGGGGCCACCGTGCAGGTCGTGGGCTACCTCACCACCCGGGACGAGGCCCTCGCCGCGAGCATCGTCGTGCCGTACCTCCAGGGGGTCGAGCGCCTGGGCTCGGACGCGCGCGCCACGCTCCTGGTCCGCTCGGAGGTCGGCGGCGGCCCGTCCGTGGCGGAGGTCGTCCGGGCCGTCGTGCGACCGGACCGACCCGACCTGCTCGTGACGTCACCGGTGGTCGCGCTCGAGTCCCTCCGGCAGGGCGTGTCGGCCCAGTTCGCCCGTCTCGTCGCCTGGATCGGGGCCCTCCTGCTCGCGATCACGGCGCTGCTCATCTCCAACTCGACGGCCAGCGCCGTCACCGCCCGGACGCCGGAGATCGGGCTCCGTCGCGCGCTCGGTGCCTCCCGCGGCCAGGTCACCCGCGTCGTCGTCGCCGAGGGCGCCCTGACGGGACTGCTCGGCGGCGCGGCCGGCACGGCGGTCGGGCTCTCCGTCGTCGTGGTCGTCGCGGCCGCGAGCTCGTGGTCCGTCGACCTGGATCCCACGTGGGCGCTCCCCGCGCCGGCGCTCGGGCTCGCCGTCGGGGTCGTCGCCTCCCTGCACCCCGCGTCCCGCGCGTCGCGCATCAGCCCCGCGCTCGCCGTCCGGCACGACTGACACCAGCGCCGGGCGAGGCCGGGCCGGATGAACACGATGCGCTGCCTCGTCGTGCGGCGACACCACGCGCGACACCACATGACCCTTGCATGACACCACCGATGGTGTCATGCTGACGTCATGCACCTCGACCCGTACGTCCAGGACCTCCGGGACCGCCTCGCCACCGCCGCCGGGACCGCCGGCGACGACGCCCGCCGGCTCGCCGAGCAGCTCACCGCACCGCTCGACGCCGCCGTGCGCCTCGTGCTGCTCGACGCGCTGTCGACCGCCGCCGGTGAGATCTCGGCGGAGCTCGCGCCTGGCTCCGTGGACGTCCGGCTGCGCGGCGGCGACCCGGAGTTCGTCGTGGACTCCCCCGCCGCGCCGGCACCGTCCGTGCCGGCGCCGGCGGTCCCGCCGGCCGCCGCGCCGGGCCCCGTGGCCCCCGAGGCCGACGAGGGCACCACCACCCGCACCACGCTGCGCCTGCCCGACCACCTCAAGGCGCAGGTCGAGGTCGCCGCCGCCCGCGACGGCCTCTCCGTCAACTCCTGGCTCGTGCGGGCGGTCGCCGCCGCTCTCGAGCCGCAGCCCGACCGACCCTCCCTGCGACCCCGGTCCGACCCGGCAGGCAGCACCCGGCTGACCGGCTGGGTGCGCTGACCGGCGGACCCCCGCCCACCCGCTCCCTCGCCCCACCGCGAGGCCGGCCCGTCAGGCCCGGCCGTCGCGCCCGTCGTCGTCCCCGCACACCGCCCCTGGAGCCGTCATGCCCACGTTCCCCGCACCCGCCCCGGTCGTCCTCGCCGTCGACGTCCCGGTCGCCGCCCTGCACGTCGTCGCCGGCGAGCGCGACGACGTCGTCGTGACCGTCCTGCCCGCCGACCCGTCGTCCTCCGGCAGCCGCCGCGCGGCCGCCGAGGTCCGGGTCCAGCACGACGACGGCACCGTCACCGTGGACTGGCCCGGCGCCTGGAAGCAGTACCTGCTGCCGTTCAGCGCGGGCACCGCGTCCGTCACCGTCGAGCTCCCGGAGGGCTCCGACGTGCGCGGCAAGGCAGGCAGCGTCCTGACCGAGGGCCGCCTCGGCGCCGTGGAGCTGGCGCTGAGCGCCGGCGACGCGCGCGTCGACGAGGCGCACCGGGTCGACCTGCGCGCCGCCGCGGGCACCGTCGTCCTGCGCCGGGTGACCGGCCCGGTCGCGGTCCGCGCGAGCGCGGGCTCGGTCCGCCTGGCCGACGTCGCCGGCGAGGGCACCGTACGGGCGAGCAACGGCACCACCACCGTCGACGCCGTGACCGGCACGCTGCAGGTCGTCGGCGCGCACGGCGACATCGCGGTCGGCCGCGTCACCGGGACGCTCACCGCCCGCTCCGCCCACGCCGGCATCCGCGTCGAGCGCGTGGAGTCGGGCAGCGTCGACCTCAGCACCTCCTACGGGTCGATCGAGGTCGGGGTCCCCCACGGGACGGCCGCCTGGCTCGACGTCGCGTCCCAGCACGGGGCCGTCCGCAACCAGCTCACCCCCGCGGCCGGCCCCGTCGAGGACGAGGCCACCGCCGAGGTCCACGCGTCCACCGGCTACGGCGACGTCGTCGTCCGCCGTCCGTGACGGGCGCGACCCGCGACCGCTCACCGCACCACCCGACCCGGAAGGAGACCGCCGTGCACACCGACCTCGCCGTGGACGTCCGCGGCCTGCGCAAGTCCTACGGCGACCACGTCGTCCTGGACGGCGTGGACCTGGCCGTCCCCGCCGGCACCGTGACCGCCCTGCTCGGGCCCAACGGCGCCGGCAAGACCACCACCGTCGGCGTCCTCGCGACGCTGCTCGCGCCGGACGCCGGCACCGTCCGCGTCGCCGGCCACGACGTCGTCGCCGAGCCGCAGGCCGTCCGTGCCGCCATCGGCGTGACGGGGCAGGTCTCCGCCGTCGACGACCTGCTGACCGGGACCGAGAACCTGCGGCTGATGACCGCCCTGCACCACCTCGGGCGCCGCGAGGGCCGGGAGCGCGCCGGGGCGCTGCTGACCCGGTTCGGGCTGACGGACGCCGCGCGCAAGCCCGTGTCCACCTGGTCGGGCGGCATGCGCCGCAAGCTCGACCTGGCGATGACCCTCGTCGGCGACCCCGCCGTGGTGTTCCTCGACGAGCCGACGACCGGCCTCGACCCGCGCAGCCGCCGGGCGCTGTGGGACGAGGTCCGCGCGCTCGTGGCCGGCGGGACGACCATCCTCCTGACGACGCAGTACCTCGAGGAGGCCGACCTGCTCGCCGACCGCGTCGCCGTCCTGGACGGCGGGCGCGTCGTCGCCGAGGGCACGCCGGCCGAGCTCAAGTCCGCCCACGACGCCGGGTCGCTCGACGACGTGTTCCTGCGGCTGACCGAGCCGACCGCCGCGACGGAGGTGGCGTGATGACCGCGGCGACCGCTGCGGCCCAGGCGCCGCGCCCGTCCGTCGCCCCCACCACCCGGCCCGTGGCCGACACCCTGACGATGCTGCGCCGCAACCTGCTCCGCGCGGTGCGCTACCCGGGCCTGACCGGGTTCACCGTCGCGATCCCGGTCGCCCTGCTCCTGCTGTTCGTCTACGTGTTCGGCGGGGCGTTCGGCGCGGGCGTCGTCCCGGGCGCGGCGCCGGGCGCCGACGGCCGCGCGGCGTACCTCGACTACATCACCCCGGCGATCCTGCTGTTCGCCGTCGTCGGGGCGGCCCAGAGCGTCGCCATCACCTCCGCCATGGACGCGACCAGCGGCATCATGGCGCGCTTCAGGACGATGGTCGTGTCCCCCGGCGCCGTGCTCGGCGGGCCGGTGCTCGGCACGGTCGTCCAGGGCCTGCTCGCCGTCGCGCTCGTGCTCGGCATCGCGGTCGCGATCGGCTACCGCCCGCACGCCGGGCCGCTCGGCTGGCTCGCGCTGGCCGGCCTGCTGACGGTGGCGACCGCCGCCTTCACGTGGCTGTGCGTGGCGCTCGGCCTGTCCGCCCGCTCGGTCGAGACCGCGTCGAACACGCCCATGCTGCTGACGGTGCTCCCGTTCTTCGGCAGCGGGTTCGTCCCGGTCGACACCATGCCGGCGGCCGTCCGCTGGTTCGCGGAGTACCAGCCGTTCACCCCCGTCATCGAGACCACGCGCGCCCTGCTCACCGGCACCGCGCCCGACACCTCCACCACGCTGCTGGCCCTCGGGTGGTGCGTCATCGTCGGTGCGGCCGGGTACGCCTGGTCGCGGGCGCTCTACCGGCGCGAGCGGGCCTGACACGCGGAACGGCGCCGGTCGAGGACCCCTCGACCGGCGCCGTCCGGCGTCCCGCGCGAGCCGCTACAGGTACTGCCCCGTGCTCGTCACGTTCTCGATGCGGCGCGACGCCTCCTCGCCCTTCTTGTCCTGGACGATCGTGCGGATGAACACGATGCGCTCCCCCTTCTTGCCGGAGATGCGCGCCCAGTCGTCGGGGTTCGTGGTGTTCGGCAGGTCCTCGTTCTCCTTGAACTCGTCCACGCAGGCCGTCAGCAGGTGCTCGACGCGCAGGCCGCGCTGGCCGGTGGCGAGCAGGTCCTTGATCGCGGACTTCTTGGCGCGATCCACGACGTTCTGGATCATCGCGCCGGAGTTGAAGTCCTTGAAGTACAGGATCTCCTTGTCGCCGCTGGCGTAGGTGACCTCGAGGAACCGGTTCTCCTCGTTCTCGGAGTACATGCGCTCGACGGCCCGCGAGATCATCGCCTCGACGGCGTCCGTGGCCGAGCCGTGGTGCTCGCGCAGGTCGTCCGCGTGGATCGGCAGGTCCGGGGTGAGGTACTTCGCGAAGATCTCCCGGGCGCCCTCGGCGTCGGGGCGCTCGATCTTGATCTTCACGTCGAGCCGGCCGGGCCGCAGGATCGCCGGGTCGATCATGTCCTCGCGGTTGGACGCGCCGATGACGATGACGTTCTCCAGGCGCTCCACGCCGTCGATCTCCGCGAGGAGCTGCGGCACGATCGTCGTCTCCACGTCGCTGGAGACGCCGGTGCCGCGGGTGCGGAACAGCGACTCCATCTCGTCGAAGAACACGACGACCGGGTGCCCCTGCGACGCCTTCTCGCGGGCCCGGGAGAAGATCAGCCGGATGTGCCGCTCCGTCTCGCCGACGTACTTGTTGAGCAGCTCGGGGCCCTTGACGTTGAGGAAGTACGACTTCGCCTCCGTGACCTGCTCGCCGCGCGCGACCGCCGCCGTCGCCGCCAGGGAGTGGGCGACGGCCTTGGCGATGAGCGTCTTGCCGCACCCGGGCGGGCCGTACAGCAGCACGCCCTTCGGCGGCTTGAGGCCGTGCTCGCGGAACAGCTCCGGGTGCAGGAACGGCAGCTCGACGGCGTCGCGGATCTGCTCGATCTGCGGCCCGAGGCCCCCGATGTCGGCGTAGTCGATGTCCGGGACCTCCTCGAGCACCAGGTCCTCGACCTCCGCCCGGGGCACCCGCTCGAACACGAACCCGCTGCGCGCCTCGACGGTCAGTGCGTCGCCGACCCGCACGGAGCCGTCCATGACCTGGCCCGCGAGCCGGACGACGCGCTCCTCGTCTCCCCGTCCGACCACCAGCGCGCGGTCCCGACCGAGCAGCTCCTTGACCGTCACGAGCTCGCCGACCTGCTCGTAGCCGCCGGCCTCGACGACCGTGAGCGCCTCGTTGAGCATGACCTCCTGGCCCGGCCGCAGCCGGTGGACGTCCAGCGCCGGGCTGACGCCGACGTGCATCTTGCGGCCCGCGGACACGACGTCGACCGTGCCGTCCTCGCGGGCGGTCAGGAACGTCGCGAACGTCCCCGGGGGCTTCGCGAGGTCGTCGATCTGGCGCTTGAGCTCGATGATCTGGTCGCGCGCGGCGACGAGCGCGTCGGACAGCCGCTCGTTCTTCGCGCCCAGCAGGGCGAGCTCGCGCTGCAGGTCGCGAGCTGTCGGTTCGGTCATCGCGGTGCCTCCGATCCGTGTCGACCCCACGGCGCTGTGCGGCATTCGTGGACCGACCCTAACCACCCGTGTCAATCGCTGGGCGGACGCCTCGCCGGGGGCGCCCGGGTCGGGAAGGTTGGGGAGGTCGGGCACGTCGGGCCGGGCGGGTCAGTCCGCCTCGGGCGCCTGGCCCACGTCGCGGCGCACCCGGCGCACCTTCTTGTCGGACACCGCCCGCTCGCCCAGGGCCTCGGGCGTCCACTGCGCGTCGGGCACGTCCTGGAACGACCGGCTGCTGACCACGTCCCCCACCTCGTCGACCAGGGCGGCCTCGCCGGGCTGCGAGCCCTTGGCGGGCCGGCGCCTGCGCAGCGGCGGCTCGACGCCGTCGGCCAGCCGGCGGGTGGTCAGCAGGAACCCGGTGTGGCCGATCATCCGGTGCTGCGGCCGCACGGCCAGCCCCTCGAGGTGCCAGCCCCGGACCATCGACTCCCACGCCTGCGGCTCGGTGTACCGGCCGTCGGCCCGCACGTCCTCCGCGAGGCGGGAGAGCTGCGTGGCCGTCGCGACGTAGGCGATGAGCACGCCGCCGGGCGCCAGCGCGGTCGCGACCGCGTCGAGGTTCTCCCACGGCGCGAGCATGTCGAGCACCACGCGGTCCACCTCGCCGGGCGCCTCCGCCGTCGGGAGCACGTCCGCCAGGTCGCCGACCGACAGCCGCCACGCGGGGTGCGGCCCGCCGAAGAACGTCTCGACGTTGCCCCGGGCGATGGCCGCGAAGTCCTCGCGCCGCTCGATGGAGTGCAGCCGCCCGCCGTCGCCGACCGCGCGCAGCAGCGACATCGTCAGCGCGCCGGACCCGACGCCCGCCTCGACCACCCGGGCGCCCGGGTAGATGTCCGCCATCTGCACGATCTGCCCGGCGTCCTTCGGGTAGACGACGGCGGCGCCGCGCGGCATCGACAGCACGTAGTCGGACAGCAGCGGCCGCAGGGCGAGGTACTCGACGCCGCCGCTGCTGGTGACGACGGTGCCCTCCGGCGCGTCGATCAGCTCCTCGTGGCGGAAGTAGCCCTTGTGGGTGTGGAACGTCGCGCCCGGCGCGAGCGTGATGGTGTGCAGCCGCCCGCGCGGGTCGGTGAGCTGGACGCGCTCCCCCACCCGGAGCAGGCCGCGGCGCTGGTCGGCGCCCGTCGGCTGGGGGGCGGTCGCGGGGGCGGTGTCGTCGGTCACGGGGGTCGAGTCTAGGAGCGCAGGGCGGCGGCGACGTCCGCGCTGCGCAGCAGGGCCACGACACGTCCCTCGTGGACGGCCACCATCACGGGCGCGAACCGCGACACCGCCGCGACGGCCTGCACCAGCGCGGGACCGTGCAGCCCGGCGTCGACGACGGCCCCGGCGGGCAGCGTGACCGCCACGGCCGTCAGCGGCACGCCCGCCCTCTCGGCGGGGGGCACCGCGTTCGCGGCCTGGGGGTCGACGTACGCGGCCGGTCGCCCGTCCGGTGCGAGCAGCACCACCGCGTTCGCGCCCGTCCGCCCGCGCGCCGCGTCGGCCTCGGCCAGCACCGCCGTCGCCGGCAGCGCGACGGCCGGCACCCCGACCGATCCGACGTGCAGCGCGTCGACCGCACGCCCCCGGCGCGCGCCGCGGATCGCCTCGGACGCGCCCGTCCACAGGAACGCGCCGATCAGCGCCCCCCACGCCACGGACCACAGGTCCGGGGTGGCGCCGCGCGTCAGCGGGAGCGCCACCACCCACACCGCGAACCCGACGGCGACGACGCGGCCCGACCAGCCGGCGACCAGCGCGCCCCGGCGGCGGTCGCCGCTCGCGCCCCACACGGCGGCCTCCAGCACCATGCCGCCGTCGAGCGGGAGGCCCGGCACGAGGTTGAACAGGCCGACGAAGGCGTTGGAGTACGCCGCCGCGTACAGCACGAGCGCGGCGAGCCCCCGCGGGTCGACCAGGCCGCCGGCGACCCAGAACAGCCCCGCGAGCAGCAGGTTCGCGATCGGACCGACCACCGCGACGAGGGCCTGCGTGCCCGGGGTGATCCGCCCGCCGAAGGCCGTGTGCCCGCCGATGAGCGTCAGGGCGTACTCGCGCACCTGCAGGCCGCGGGCCCGCGCCGTGAGGCCGTGGGCGAGCTCGTGCACCAGCACCGACAGCAGCAGGAGCAGGCCGACCAGGAGCGCGACGACGTAGGTCGACCCCGTGCCGAGACCCGGTGCGCGCATCCGCACGGAGGGCGCGAAGACCACCGCGATCACCGCCACGACCAGCAGGCTGCTCGGGCTCAGGACGACCGGCGACCCGGCGACCCGGCCGATCACCCAGCCCCGCGTTCTGTCTGCCACGGGCGACAGGTTACGGGGCGCGGCTGACCGGGGGTGTCGGTGGTCGGCCGTAGTCTCGTCCGCGTGACGACGACCGACCCGCAGCTGCTCGCGCCCGTGTCCGTCGACGGCTCCGACGCCGGCGACGTCGAGGTCGCGCCCGAGCCGCGCGTGCCCGGACTGTCGCCGTCGCGCGCCAACGACTTCCAGCAGTGCCCCCTGCTGTTCCGGCTCCGCGTCGTGGACAAGCGGCCCGAGCCGCCCAGCTCCGCGGCCGCCCGCGGGACGCTGGTGCACAGCGTGCTGGAGCGGCTGTACGACCTGCCGCTCGGCGAGCGGACGCCGGCGGCCGCGCACGCGCTGGTCCCCGAGGCGTGGGACCGGCTGCTGGAGCGCTCGCCCGAGGTCGTGACGCTGTTCGCGGACGAGCAGGAGCGGGAGGCGTGGCTCGGGAGCGCGCGGCTGCTGCTCGACACGTACTTCACCCTCGAGGACCCGAACCGGCTGCAGCCGGGTGACCGCGAGCTCGCCGTCACGACGCTGCTGGAGGACGGCCCGCAGCTCCGCGGCATCGTCGACCGGCTGGACGTCGCCCCCGACGGCGCGCTGCGGGTCGTCGACTACAAGACCGGCAAGTCGCCGAACCCGGGCTTCGAGGGCTCCGCGCTGTTCCAGATGCGGTTCTACGCCTACGTGCTCTGGCGCGAGCGGGGCGTCCTGCCCGCGCTGCTGCAGCTCGTCTACCTCGGCGACGGCCAGATCCTGCGGCACGCGCCGTCCGAGGCGGAGATGCGCACCCTCGAGCAGCGGCTCCGGGCGCTGTGGGCGCAGATCGAGGAGTCGGCGCGCACCGGCGAGTGGCGGCCCCGCAAGTCCCGGCTCTGCGACTGGTGCGCGCACCAGGCCGTGTGCCCGGCGTTCGGCGGCACCCCGCCGGAGATCCCGGAGGGCGCCGTCGAGCGCGCGATCGGGATCACCCCGGTCGCCCGCGCCTCCTGACCGCGGGCGTCGCCGGGCAGCCCGGTCAGCGCAGCAGGTCGAGCACGCTGCCCTGCGCGATCCGCACCAGGTCGGCCACGGTCACGTCCTCGAGCGACGACGTCGTGCTCAGACCCGGCAGGTCCGGCAGCTCACGGAAGACCTCGACGGCCAGCACCCGGGCGCCGGACGCGACGCCCGACGTGATGCCCGCCGGGGAGTCCTCCACCACCACGCAGTCCGTCACCGCCAGGCCCAGCCGCTCGGCGGCCAGCAGGTACGGCTCGGGGTCCGGCTTCGGCCGCTGCACCTCGTCACCGGCCACGACCGCCGCGAACACCCCCGCCACCTGCGCGAAGGGCTCGGCGAGCTCGCGGTAGGACGACGTCACGAGCGCCTGCGGCACGCCGGCCTCGGCGAGCGCGGACAGCAGCTCCCGGGCCCCGGGCTGCCACGGAGTGCTCTCCGCGACCGCGGCGGCGACCCGCTTGTTGAGGAAGTCCACGATCTCGTCGACCGGCAGGCCCACGCCGCGGCCCTGGAGGATCTCCGCGGAGACCTTCATGGGGTTGCCGACCAGGGTGAGCCCGTCCTCATGCGTCCACGTGCCGCCCCACGACTCCACGAGCTCGGTCTCGGCGGCCATCCACAGCGGCTCGGTGTTGACGAGCGTGCCGTCCATGTCCCAGAGGACGGCGGCCGGGAGGTCGGTGTGGCGGGTCACGAGGTGCTCCTGTCGTCGAGGTGCCGGGCGGCAGTCCCTCGAGGCTAACCGGCCGGGGAGGCCGGGCGGTGAACGGCGGTCGTCCGGGCGCCTGTCCGCCGCGGTCCGTACGCGCGACCCGCGCCCGAACCGCGCCCGGATGACCCGTGCCCGGTCGGCCGCGTGCCGGCACGCAGTCAGCCCCGCGCGCCGGCACGCAGTCAGCCCCGCGAGCCGCGACTCCCCGGCCGCCGCACCAGCAGCCCTCCCGCGACGATCAGCGCCACCGCGACGGAGACGAATCCCCATCCGAGGACGGTCCCGCCGGTCACGGCGAGGCCCGGACCGCCGCGCGCTGCCGGGCCGTCGTCCGTCCCGCCGCCACCGGCGCCGGCTCCCCCGCCACCGCCGCCGGTCGTCCCGCCGTCTCCGGGGCCGCCGTCGGGCGGCACCTCGGCCACGCCCGGTCCGAGCGGGTCGATGATCGCGCCGTCGACGACGCCGTCCGCATCCCACGGCCCGCCGTCGGTGATCGTGTACGACAGCGTCGAGACGGTGCCGGTGGCGGCCGGCGTGGTGCCGGCGACCAGTGACGGCCCGTCGCCCCAGGCGTCGACGAGCTTGCGCGACGTCCAGCCGGAGGCATCCGCGACGGCCGCGAGGTACAGGGTGACGTCGACCGACTCCCCGGGGGTGACGCACGCGAGCCGGAAGTCGAACACTCCCACGGGGTAGGCGTACGCGGGGTCGTCGGTGCCGGTGCCCGCCTCCGTCGCGTGGCCCGCGCGATCGATCGTGCACGCGTCGACCGCCACCGCCACGACTCCGTCGCCCACCGCGTTCCGTGCCAGCGTCATCGTGTCGTCGAGCGCGTCGAGGGTGCCGTCCTGGTCGAGGTCGACGCTCTCCAGGGCGTCGGACGCGCCGTCACCGTCGGTGTCGGCGGAGCCCGGGTCGGTGCCGGCGGCGTGCTCCTCGACGTTCGTCAGGCCGTCACCGTCCGGGTCCAGCGCGGCATCGGCCGGGTCGAGCGGGTCCAGGCCGTTATCGCCCTCCCACCCGTCGGGCATCCCGTCGGCGTCGGTATCGCCGTCCTGCGGGTCCGTCCCCGCACCGTGCTCGGCGTAGTTCGTCAGGCCGTCACCGTCCGGGTCCAGCGCGGCATCGCCCGGGTCGAGCGGGTCCAGGCCGTTAGCGACCTCCCGCCCGTCGGGCATCCCGTCGGCGTCGGTATCGCCGTCCTGCGGGTCCGTGCCCGCGCCGTGCTCCTCGACGTTCGTCAGGCCGTCACCGTCCGGGTCGAGCGCACCGTCCGCGGGGTCGAGCGGGTCGAGGCCGTGGTCGACCTCCCACCCGTCCGGCATCCCGTCGCCGTCGGTGTCGGGCGCGCCCGGGTCCGAGCCGGCGGCGTGCTCCTCGGCGTTGGTCAGGCCGTCGCCGTCGGGGTCCAGCGCGGCGTCCGCGGGGTCGAGCAGGTCGAGGCCGTGGTCGACCTCCCACCCGTCCGGCATCCCGTCGCCGTCGGTGTCGGGCGAGCCCGGGTCCGAGCCGGCGGCGTGCTCCTCGGCGTTGGTCAGGCCGTCGCCGTCCGGGTCCAGCGCGGCGTCCGCGGGGTCGAGCAGGTCGAGGCCGTGGTCGACCTCTCACCCGACGGGCAGGCCGTCGCCATCGGTGTCCGCGGCCTGGGGGTCGGTGCCCGCAGCGTGCTCCTCGGCGTTGGTCAGGCCGTCGCCGTCCGGGTCCAGCGCGGCGTCCGCGGGGTCGAGCAGGTCGAGGCCGTGGTCGACCTCCCCCCCGTCGGGCAGGCCGTCGCCGTCGGTGTCCGCGGCCTGGGGGTCGGTGCCCGCGGCGTGCTCCTCGACGTTGGTCAGCCCGTCCCCGTCCGGGTCCAGTGCACCGTCCGCCGGGTCCAGCGGGTCGACGCCGTGGTCGACCTCCCAGCCGTCGGGCAGCCCGTCGCCGTCGGTGTCCGCGGCCTGGGGGTCGGTGCCCGCAGCGTGCTCCTCGACGTTGGTCAGCCCGTCCCCGTCGGTGTCCGCCGCCCGCGGGTCGGTCCCCGCAGCGTGCTCCTCGGCGTTGGTCAGACCGTCGCCGGCCGGGTCGAGCCCGCTGTCGTCCGTGAGCGGGTCGAGGCCGTGGTCGACCTCCCACCCGTCCGGCAGGCCGTCCCCGTCGGTGTCCGCGGCCTGCGGGTCGGTCCCCGCAGCGTGCTCCTCGGCGTTGGTCAGGCCGTCGCCGTCCGGGTCGAGCCCGCTGTCGGCCGTGAGCGGGTCGAGGCCGTGGTCGTCCTCCCAGCCGTCGGGCAGCCCGTCGCCGTCCGTGTCGGGCGAGCTCGGGTCGGTGCCGTGGACGGTGATCTCGTCGACGTCGGGAAGGCCGTCACCGTCGGTGTCCCCCGTGTTCGCGACGAGCGGGTCCGTCCCGGCGGCCACCTCGGCGCCGTCGCCGGCCCCGTCGCCGTCGGTGTCGGCGTCCTGCGGATCAGTCCCCAGGCCGAGCTCCTGCAGGTTCGTCAGGCCGTCGCCGTCGGGGTCCAGCGCGGCGTCCGCGGGGTCGAGCGGGTCGAGGCCGTGGTCGACCTCCCAGCCGTCCGGCCTCCCGTCGCCGTCGGTGTCGGCGTCCTGCGGATCGGTCCCCAGGCCGAGCTCCTGCAGGTTCGTCAGA